>JBCCRX010000088.1:0-18634 GCA_039201015.1 Bacteroidota bacterium
ATCAATTAAAAAATAAAATCGACATACATGGAGTCGCAACCAAAAAATCTTTTAAGGTGGATTTTTTGGTTGCTCTAAGGGGTTCTTAAGGGTGAAAAGCATCAAAAATCTCTAATTTTTGATGCTTTTCACCCTTAAAATCCCTTAAGCAGAAAGTTTTTCTCATCAGAAAAGAAACTTTCTGCGAATTTTGGAAACGGAATCCATACTTAAATGTCGATCTAATTTTTTGAACGTTACCTAGACACTTTTCTCTAAACGGTAAATAAAATAGAAATTCGTAGAATCACATTCAAGAAAGCCTTTTAAGGTGGGCTTTTTTGAATGCTCTAGCGGAAAGTTTTCACCTTTGGAAAAAAAACTTTCTGTAATTTTAGGACGAAAATCCTCCTCTTTTTAAATAGTGTACAGGTGTGAACCATAAAATATATGAACTTCCACAAAACAGACCATTTAAGCACACACAATTTTTAAGGTAAAATAAATATACTACGCAAATGAACCTTCTACACACTAGTATGATATGGCTATTGTTATTTTTGTCTGTAAAGCTAAGTAGCCAAAATCGAGATTGTGACTTAGTAATTATGGAGGGTATTGATCTTCCATGTATGCTACACGAACAGCCAGATGATATAGTTGCCTTTAAATTTATCATAGATGAAGGCTGGATACAAGTTCCTATACAAATTGACGAGCAGGTGTTATTAGATATTTCTGCACCTTACAACAATGCTCCTTGTATTGGAGGTAAAGGAACAGACTCTGAAATCAGTTGGAATATTAGGTTCTACGCAGATACCACTACCTTTATTGGTGCAGATACGCTTCCTACTTTCGATGAGGATGATGAGTTGGTATTCATGGCAAAAGATTTGGGAGAACAATCGGCAATCGTCCAAAATCCTACAGGAACTTTAGATAGGCTACCTTGCGAGCTCAGTGTTTACGATTCGCTTGATGATGTACAACTGGGTTATTTGTATCTTTTTATACAGGACGGCACACTCAGTCAAGCTGCTGGACAGAGTTATGTAAGCTATGATTTTGTATTCTTTCCTACTGGAAATAATGTAGCAGGGAGTACAGTCAAAGAAGACTATATCCCTTGCTACAATAATTTAGAATACAATAGGGAGAGTTCCACTGTTCAGACGGCTGTTTACGAAGCAGGTTTTTCCACTAGGTGGAAGGAGACTATGCTAAAGATAAAGGCAGGTAATTCCACTGGAGTAGATATTCTAGATTTGCATCAAGGCACTCTAAATATTGAAAAGTGCGTTAGAACAACCACAACTTATTCCAATAATCGAGGGATTATCGTAAATGCAATCAATCGTCCAATACGTTCTATCCGCTCTATCATGGGTTCTAATAGTGGTCCATTTAATCAAGTTACATATTATTTCTCTGAATGCCAAGTTAATTACGAAACTGATTTTCGAGTACACAACAACAATGAAGGTGTCTCTGACGTATATGATATATTTGATTTCAACGAAAATATGATGGGAGCTACTTACGTGAATGAATATAATCTCACTCCCATCCCGATAGACGGAATACAAGATCAAGTTGATACAGAAAAGTTACCCGAATGGAGTTTCTATAAAGGAGATGCTGGTGCCATTGCCATTGCTGCTTCTTTGAAAAGTAATATGCTATTAGGTGAGTCTCGTGAAACAATTGAAAACAGAACAGCAGAACTAACTAGTAAGTCTTACTATGATGATAACACACCTACTGCGATGTATATTTGTACAGGAGATCAAAAGGCTTATGGTTCTAGTGGTTTTGTATTTATTTCTGATCAGTGCACTGATATTCGCTACAACAATCCAGCTTGCATTGCCTCCATTGATTCCCCCCGTGTAGCAGTGATGAATCGAATTCACTATTACCTCCCTCCTGAAACCAGTCAAGAAGAAGGTAAACGCTATGCTTCTTTCGCGCTCACGCCCTTAGCGGTCACAATGTCTGACGCTAGCTATATTCCTGACCGAAGTTTGCCAGTGGACTTACTTTATTTCTCTGCTAAAGCGGTGGAATCAGACGTTCTATTGGAGTGGGCAGTAGCTTCAGAACTAAATTTTGAGAAATACAATGTAGAGCGAAGTTTAGATGCAAAAAATTTCAAAACTATCGCAAATGTAGCAGGTAGAGCAGACAATATTACAGCAGCCGACTATATTTATACAGATAAGAAGGCTAAAAAAGGTATGTGGCATTATTATCGTCTTAAAATGATAGATCAGGATGGTAGTTTCGAGTATTCCAATATCCAAGCTGTCAAATTGAGCCAATTCAAGCGGGAAACCGAGATATATCCCAATCCGAGTCGACATCTACTGAATCTAAAAATTCAAAGTCTAAATACTTATTCCACTGATTTATACGCCTATGATTTGAATAATAGAGCAATATGGCTTGGTAAGCTGAATATACAAAAAGGAATTAATCAAATTAGAGTGAATACTGAAAATTTGAATAGTGGCTCCTACACTCTTGTATTTAGAGAAATGAATGGACAATTGCGTCGCTTGCGCTTGGTCATCGCAAAGTGATTAGTTTGGGTTGTCATTGTGCCTTTGTATCCGCTAAACGGTTAGAGAGCTGGGTGTTTTCGAGTTTTGCGATTTCCAAAGCATTTTTAAATCGCCCAATCTCGTTCTCCATTTTCAGTCTCAAAATATCTGCTTGAGTAGGTGTAGTAGAGGTTTCAAAATTGAATACCCAATCTGCTGAGTTTTGCTTTGTCAGCGCAACATATTCTTGAAAATAAGCACTTAATTCAGGTAAACTAACATTCTTATTGCCATTCGTCACCAAAATTAGGCCTTCTCTGTCGCGTTTTACCTCAAAAATAATGTCTTTCCCCTAGCTACAGGATGAGTTACTAGATTTTGAAGTTGGTTTAAGTTTAAACCCGCCGCAAATCAAACGTATTCGGATAATCCATACTCGGCGCAACTCGCTTCACTTCAATATGCTCACTGGGCGTTTCCAAGACCGTAGTGTAGCGATAAGAACCGCTGGTATTGCCCTCCTGATTTTTAACCGTCGTATTCGATTGGGTGCTATGGTTGTAATCCCAAAAACGAGAAATGCGTCTGCCCTCGGCTTCGTAGCTATTGACGGGGAAAGTCTCGTAATTTCTACCGCCAGGATGCGCTACATGATAAGTGCAGCCACCAATCGAACGCTTGTTCCAAGTATCATAAATATCAAAAACTAAAGGTACGTCCGTACTGACCGTTGGGTGCAATGCCGAGGGAGGACTCCATGCCTTGTAGCGAATGCCTGCTACATATTTTCCTTTGGTATCGGTGGCTTTGAGCGGGACAAGCACTTGGTTGCACAAGAGTTGATAGCGTTCCGTCTGAAAACCTTCCACTACGACTTCTACCCTTTCTACGGAAGAATCTACGAATCGAGCCGTGCCTGTGTTGGACATCTCTTCACCCAGCACATTCCACGGTTCTATGCCCGAGCGCAAAGTCAATTGCATATCACGCACATTGACTTTGCCCAAAATTGGGAAACGGAACTCAAAAAAGGCATCCAACCATTCCATTTTGAAATCAAATCCAAAACCTTTGATATAATCAATCACATCTTGTAAATCCTCTTTCACAAAATGATGAATCAAGAATTTATCGTGCAACTGCGTTCCCCAGCGAACCAGTTTTTGTCGATACGGCTGCTGCCAAAAACAAGCCACCAAAGTCCGAATAAGTAATAATTGCACCAAACACATTTGTTTATGTGGCGGCATATCAAAACCACGCATTTCCAGAATACCCAAACGCCCCGATTGCGAATCTGGACTGTACAATTTATCAATGCAAAATTCTGCCCGGTGCGTATTGCCCGTGACGTCGATCAATAGATTTCTGAAAATACGATCAACGATCCAAAAGGGCGGATTTTCGTATTTATCAATTTGATCAAAAGCAATTTCTAGCTCGTAAAGCGTTTCCAAACGTGCTTCATCTACACGCGGTGCTTGACTGGTCGGGCCAACGAAAGCAGAAGAAAACAAATAGGAAAGTCCAGGATGATTCTGCCAAAAATTGACGAAGCTTCGCAGCAAATTGGGGCGACGTAGCAATGGACTATCGCTTGGTTTCGTGCCGCCCAAAGTAATATGATTGCCACCACCTGTACCTGTATGTCGCCCATCAAGCATGAACTTTTCTGCGCTCAACTTGCACTCCTTCGCCAATTCAAAAAGCTGATCGTAATTCTGCACCATTTCGCGCCAAGATTGAGCAGGCTGCACATTCACTTCTAACACGCCTGGATCGGGTGTGACCGCCAGCTTTTCTAAGCGATAATCAGAAGGCGGCTGATAACCTTCAATGATGACTGGCAATTCCAATTTTACCGCGACTTTTTCAATTGCATGGAGCAGCAAAACATAAGCCTCCAAAGTTTTCAGCGGTGGCATAAAAAGATACAATTTCCTTGCTCGAACTTCTGCACAAAGTGCTGTTTTAAGGGTTCTTTCTGCGGCTTCGTAGCTATTCGTTTCATTTGCTAAACTTTCCGTCAAAGGCGGAAAGTCATCCATTGGACTAGCCTCTAGTACCACTTCTTGTTGTTCAGGAGAATTGATTGGCAAACGATCCAATGGAAGGCGCATCCCAATCGGAGAATCGCCCGGAATCAAGAACAATTCGTCGCGTTTCATTTTCCAATAGCAAGAAATCCAAGCATTTTGATTGCTATCAAAATCAAGTGGCAGTACATAACCCACTGGTTTTTCCATGCCGTTTTGGAGGAGCTTAGCGAGTTTTTGGCGTTCTAGGCTGTTTTCTTCACTGATGTCCTCTGCTTTTAAATTGACGGGCAAATTTCCCTGTTCCCACAGGAAGTAGAAGGTGTCTTCGTAGCAAGCTTTGCAGTTGTTTGAGTCTATATTGAGTTGCTGTGCTAAAGTCGTGATGAAGGTTTGCGCATCGGAAGTGGTGTGTCCATAATCTTGCATCACATTTCCCAAAAGGTCAGCGTGTTGCCAAAGTGCCACACCATCTTTTCTCCAGTAAATCGCATTTTGCCAACGTGGTAATGGTTCGCCTGGATACCATTTGCCCTGTCCTAAGTGCATCAAGCCTTGTGGTGCAAAAGTGGCTTTCAATTTTTTAGCCAATTCAAAGGAAAGTTCCTTTTTGTGGTCGCCATGTGCGGCATCGTTCCATTCGGGTAAATCGCGATTTTCGGTGGCGACAAAAGTGGGTTCGCCGCCCATCGTTAGGCGCACATCTTCTTCTTGCAGCACTGCTTCCACTTGATCGCCCAACGCAAGGATACTTTCCCATTGTGCATCAGAATAAGGTTTCGTCACTCGCGCAGATTCATAAATTCGTTCCACCTTGTTTTCGTAGTGAAAAGTGACTTGACAAGGCTCGGTATAACCACTCAAAGGCGCAGCACTGACGGGATCAGGCGTGGCGGCTAGTGGAATATGCCCTTCACCTGCCAAGAGTCCAGAAGTAGGATCAAGTCCAACCCAACCTGCACCTGGAATATATACCTCTGTCCAAGCATGAAGGTCGGTGAAATCTTGCTCTGGTCCGCTTGGTCCTTCCAAAGATTTTTCATCGGCAGTCAGTTGCACCAAATAGCCCGATACAAAACGCGCTGCCAGTCCAAAATGCCGAAATATTTGCACCAACAACCAAGCCGAATCCCGACAAGAACCCAAGGCTTTGCCCAAAGTCGTTTCGCAATCTTGCACACCCGCTTCCAAGCGAATCGTATAGTTAATATCCTTGCACAACTGTTGATTGAGGCGCACCAAAAAGTCTATCGTAGGCTCTTGTTCTCCTGACTTCGCCTTTTCAATCCACTGCATCAATAAATTGCCATGCTCTTTAACTTCGAGATAGGGCTGCAATTCTTTGAACAGTTGTTTCTCGTAGCGAAAAGGAAAAGCTTCGGCGTATTCTTCCAAGAAAAAATCAAAAGGATTGATGCTAATCATATCCGCAATGACTTCTACTTCAATGCTCAGTTGATTAATCTTTTCAGGAAAGACGATTCTCGCTAGGTAGTTGCCAAAGGGATCTTGTTGCCAATTGATGAAATGCGCTTTTGGTAAAATATTCAGGGCGTAACCCAAAATAGGTGTACGAGAATGCGGCGCAGGTCGTAATCGAATGATTTGCGGAGAGACACGGACGGCTTTGTCGTAATTGTATGCTGTTAGATGTCGTAGTGCGATGTGAATTGCCATGTAAGGTGTGCATTTGTTGATTGCTAATTTTTCTTCTTAGCTTCTTTGACTAATTTCTTTTGTGTAAGGAACACCTAATTTGTTTTTCATTTCAACTGTAGTTCTTCTTCCAAACAGAGCTGCATCTCCTTTTGAACGAATGATAGCGAAACTACGTTCATTTACTCCTCGCTCGAAAATAACTTTTGACAAGGCTTTTTCAGATTCAGAAAGTTTGTCGCGCGCTTCCACTCTGGCTACTTCAAGTAGTCGTTTTTCAATAAGTTCCTGTTTTCGAGTCTGTACTGCAAAATAGGTTTGAGCAAATGCAACCTCTTTTTTCTCAGGATCAGCATTTTGTGCGATAAGGTAGCAAGCGTATCTAGTTGTGCTATTTTTTTGTCCAATCTTCTAGTTTTATTCCTTCGAGACGTTTGAAGTGCTTAGTATTATTAGTGACTAGAATAAAATCATTGATGATTGCTGTTGATCCAATTAGTAGATCAAAATCGTCTATTAATGTACCTAATTTTCGGAGTCTTGCTTTTTCATTTGAGAAGAAATCTATGGAAGAACTGATAGGAATTACAGGCATATAGGTAAGCAAATCTTCTATCTCTTGAAAATGTTTCTCAGGATTTTTACTGTAGGCTGCGCCATATTTCAACTCAGCTACTGTAAGTTCCGAGATATAGCAATTTTCTATGCCTACCTTTTCTATTTTTCTATCAATGCCATGTTTGTCTTTGAAGAAAAAGATGATGATATTGGTGTCTATTAAGTAGCTCAATCTAAAGATTCTATTTTTCGATTAGTGAATCGGCTAGAACGAATACGATCAATCATTTCCTCTGCTGTCTCTTCTTCCTCCTTCCATGCCCCGCACAATGCTTTCCAGCCATCATCTTTTCGCCTCGTGGTCAATGGATTTGTTTTTATAGAATCTACTAAGCGAGAGACTAATTCCAACTTGGCTTCGCCATCTAGCAATCGCAGCAGTTTCCACCAACTATCTAAAGCTATTTTATTAAATTTTGCTGTCATAACATTTTTATCTGTTCTTGCTAACAAAGATAAGCTAATTATAGTTTCTTTCCCTTTCTTAGAAGAATTTGTAGAGAACCTAATTTTTATTTATCTGGCTACTCTCCTTAATCAAAATAGTGCAATGATAAGAATAAAGAAATCAGAAATTATAGATTTGATGACTACCCATTATAAAAACCAGTTGAAGGAAAGCACTTATCAAATGTATCATTTTCAACAACAGCATAATTGCTCTTTGGAGGAACTAGAGCAACAAATAAATAGTAGTTCTGACGAAGTTTTTGGTGTATGGGAGGACTATATTGCTTGGAAAGGGCATCAAAAATCGGCGGAGTATTTAATCGACAAAATCCAAAAAATAGAGCATGGACTTTTTGAAGTTGCTTAAAATAAAAAACGGAACTTTGTACACGCCTAGAATAAAATCACATACTTTCCAGTAATGCTTTAAAATCATTAATCCTCATAACTTCCACCTTTGGAAAGGGAATTTCTTTCAAAATTCTAAGGTGTCTGTCTTCACTTACTAAATACTTTGCATTTGCGGCAATAGCACAATCTACAAATTTATTGTCGTCTTCATCTTCAGAGATCAAACGGAATTTAAAATAGGTATCTATTTTATGGACGTTGGAAAGCATGGGCAGTGCTGCAATGAAAAGTTCTGCGGCTTGAGGATTGAATTTCTCTTTCAACTTTTCTTCATATTCAAGCAGTATATCATTGACGAGATAAAGCTCGTATTCTTGATTGAAAAGATGATCTAAGGAACGTGAAATAATTAAATTTACATTGTTCGACTTTTGTTGAAAGTAGCTATCTCCTGTAAAATAGCTGCTTTCAGCAAAAATCGAACATCAAAAAATGTAAATTTATTATTGAACTCAGACTAATACGATTCTGTACGGAGAGCGAGAGGAAAAAGAAGCAACTATTATGTTTGTATCCAAAACAACCCGCATATCAATCTTCGTTTAACCATTCTTCTACAGTATCATCAGAATAGCCCTTGGCATCCCAAACTTGATCTGCTTCTTTACGGGCTTTTTCAAAAAGAAAGCGAGCAATTACATTTTTTAACTCTGGTAGATGCTGGTCTGGAACACCTGCGGCATAGATTTTGAGTAGCTCTTGCTGAATGTTTGAAAGCGGAAATTGTAATGTATCCATTTTTAGTGATTTTGTAGTTCAACAAAGATGATAGAGCAAGATTTATAGTTAGAATTTCTAAAGTTGCCTGACGGTAAAAAACACCCTAAGATGCCATAGCAAGGCTCACCCTCAATTGTAGAGACTCCAACATAGACTTTAACTCCTCAATAAATTCTTGACGTTTAAATTGATATTGCCGAATCATAGACTGATTTCTAGTTGTTTGCTGATGCAACTGAATAATTTCATTCAAGCGCTCAATATTCTGACTCAGTTCTGCAATTTGAATGTATTTGATATCTAGTTCTTGTTCCATTAGTTGTTATATTTCAGTTCAACAAAACCCTTTTGATATTTCTTTTTTGCTCGGTTAGCTCTAGTCGTACTAAACCAATTATACCAATAAGCACAATCCGCTTTGAATGTACTATAAAAACGATGACTTTCGGGATATTCCCATACTGTATAAGCATCCAAGTCTTTATAAAAGTTCCCTAATTGCCATTTACTGAACTCCGCATCTATTTGTTGCTCTTTTCTATCATAGATATCATATCTAATAAAAGTGACTACATCTATATCTTTAGGGCGATTTTGTTTAGTAGCAAAACTACCATTAATCCATTGATAAAATGGACTTTTTATTGTTTCATAAAGATTTTCATTATAACGTAACAACTCCTCAAAAAGATGTCTCCGCTCATCGGTCTGAACAAATAGCGTTTCAAAGTCAGACCATTTCATTTCTACCTTTCTGTATGGTTTTAAATAGCCCCTATAATCGAACGAATAATCCATATTTTGTTTGATGTTATAATTGTCTTCTCCATTTCCAAAAAAATCGACCGCTTCGCGGAAAAGAAAAAAGTCGCTGCGCTCCTTGAAAAGGGAAAAGGGGTAAAAGAGAAAAGAGTAATCAAGCCCTGACGAGTCGAAACCCAATATGGTTGTACCGATTGTCTGCATAATAGTTGTTGCGACTGGAAGACCTACAATTTCTAGTACTGACGTTCCACGAACCGCCCCGAAGCACTCGTAGACTTCTATCATTATTCCAAATTTCCTCACACCACTCCCAGACATTGCCACTCATATCGTAAAGTCCGAGTTCATTCGGTTTCTTTTGCCCAACGATATTCGTTCCATAGTTAGGGTGATTTTCTCCTTTACCATAGCTGTTTTCATCATACCAGGCCACTTTGGCTACATCATTACTCCCAGCATACTCAAAACCTTTACTTTGCCGTCCACCACTAGCCGCATACTCCCAATACCATTCCGAAGGCAGCGTATAATTGTCGCCCGTTTCCGCTTTCAGCCACTCGCAGTATTCATTCGCGCCATACCAAGTAACATAGATCATTGGATGCTTTTCATAGCCTTTTTGTGCTTGCCATTCATCACCTATTTTTTTGAGACTCCATTCGTGTTCTTTCACCATTTCTTTCCCCTTAAATTCACCTGTTTTCACCACATCACTACCATAGCGATTCAAGAAAAAGGCATATTCTTCTACGGTCACAGGATATTTTCCAATGTGGAAGTCTTTGATAATTTTGTCTTTGTAAGTGCCGCCTTTTACAAAAACCATTTCGGGAAGTAGTAAATTCAGTTTTTGAATGGCGGCTTTCGCTTCCTCTTGATGCAAGCCGTTGGTAAAAGCAGCCAAATAATCTTGATAAGCGGCTTTCGTATTTACTTGCATTGCTGCTGCCCAAGCGGCTTTATCTTTAGCACGAGCCGCTTCCAGTTTTGCTTTATTGATAGTAGCAATGGCTTTTAATGCTTCATCCGCATATTTCCCATTTGGATATTTGTCGAGGTATTTTTGATAATCTGCCACTGTGGGCATTTTCTTTGCGGCTACTGTTTTGTTCCAAAAATGGTCTTCTTGCTCTTGCAATTTAGCCAGCCGTGCTTTTTCCTGCGCTGCTTCTATCTTTTGAATACCTTTGTTGGCGGCTTTGATGTATTCGCCATTGGGATAAGTTTTTAGGTATTTTCGATAGCTCGGAATGGTGTCGGCAGCAAGTATTTGCTGCCAAAAAGCATCTTCTTCAGCTTGTAGGCGCGCGAGTTGGAGGGCTTGTTTTTTGGCTTGTGCCAGTTCTTCAAGGCTCTCCGTAATTTCGGTATAAAGTACATCTCGATGTGGCGCGGTAGAGATGATTTTGGATTTAACGGCGGCTTCTATGCGTCTTAAATTGGGATTGATTTTCCAAGCGCAGGGGCGCGTAATGATCGGAATAACGGTTACTGTTTGTGCTTCATCTTCATGCTTTTGCAGCGCGATTGTCATTTCATTTTCACAATAGTCAGAGGACAAAAAATCAGGACTAAGCAGCAAAAGAATAATGCTTGCACTCTCCAAATGGGCTTTAATTTCTTCTTCCCATATCTGTCCAGGATGGATTTTTCCATCAAACCATATTTCATCTACAATATTGTGGCGTTTTAAAAGTTCGAGGTGTACCCTCAATTCTTTGAGGTATTGCTCGTCTTTGCTGGCATAAGCGATAAATATACTGATCTTGTCTTGCACGCTGTTTGTAAGTTAGGTGGGTAAAGATAGGTTTTCTGCCTAATAATTTACCTCTATAGACCTGTAAATTGATTTTAAGGAAACTGATTCGTTGCGCTCGTTTGGAAACGAGTAGATATAAGTTTGAAGTTAGGAAACTTCAAACATCGAGTGGAATTTTATCAATATTTTTTACATATTTTAATTTTGAATAAATATTTAAAATCAAAATTAAAGTTCATTATATTTAGAAAACAGATACGATATTCTGTATTGATTCAGGCAAAAAATGAACAACAAATATTTCCTCATTTTTAATCAAAATATCTACTTTTAGGGGTACTGTAAAAGTAAAGAAAATGAATTCAAATTCGCCTTTTTCGAGTTATCAGTTTGCGTCTCATTTGAAAGATGAAGTTTGGGAAAACGCCACTACTTTATCGCCGCCTTATCAAAAAGTGCATCCACTTTTTGAAGGGATGGACAAGACCGATTTTAAAAAACTGAATGAATATGCTCGGCTTTCTTTCTTGAATCAAGGTATTACGTATGCCGTTTATTCAGAAGAACAGGGCGGCACAGAGAAGATATTCCCTTTTGATTTATTTCCAAGAATCATAGCAGCAGCAGAGTGGCAAAAACTGGAAAAAGGCTTGCATCAGCGAAATATTGCGCTCAATTTGTTTATCAAAGATATTTATAGTGCGCAAAAGATTTTAAAAGATAAAATTGTGCCCTCGCAACTCATTTTTTCTTCGGCGCACCACTGCAAAATCATGGAGGAAATCGTGCCGCCTGCTGGCATTTATACCCACATTTGTGGCACGGATTTGATTAAGGATAAAGACGGCGAATTTTATGTCTTGGAAGATAATTTACGGAATCCATCTGGCGTGAGTTATGTGTTATGTAATCGCCAAGCCTTGCAGCGCACCCTGACGGATATTTTCTATCGCTTCAAAGTAGAAGCGGTTCGCAATTATTCCATGGAGTTGCTGAACGTACTGGAATCGGTTGCGCCCAAACAAATTCCTTCACCCACTTGCGTACTACTCACGCCTGGCATGTACAATTCCGCTTATTACGAACATTCTTTCCTAGCGCACAGCATTGGCATTGAACTGGTGGAAGGTTCTGATTTGTACGTCGAAAACGATTTTGTTTATATGCGAACGATCAAAGGTGGTGTGAAAGTGGATGTGATTTACCGACGCATAGATGATGATTTTTTAGACCCCGCTTTCTTTCGCCCTGATTCGCTTTTGGGGGTGAAAGGCTTGATGGCAGCTTATCAAAAAGGCAATGTCACCATCGTGAATGCACCAGGTACGGGCATTGCGGATGACAAAGCAATTTGCTCTTATGTCCCCAATATGATTCGTTATTATTTGAAAGAAGAACCGATTATTAATAATGTGCCGACCTACATTTGCGAGCGAGAAAAAGATTTGACATACGTATTGGAAAACATCGAGAAACTGGTCGTCAAACCCGTAGATATGTCGGGTGGCTACGGGGTAATGATTTGTGATACTTTGAGCAAAGCGGAATTGGAGGAACTCAAAATACAAATAAAAGCCAAGCCTAGAGAATACATCGCACAACCCAAAATGAATCTTTCGGTGCACAGTACCTATATTGATGAAAACAAGGGTTTCCAGCCGCGTCATATTGATCTCAGAACCTTTACTTTGTTGGGAAGAGATCATACGTTTACGCTGAAAGGTGGATTGACCAGAGTCGCTTTGAAAGAAGGCAGTTTGATCGTCAATTCCTCACAAGGTGGCGGCTCGAAGGATACTTGGGTTTTGAAATCGTAACTAGCTGTTGATGCGACGATTTGTTTAATTGTTGAATCAAATCACCGCATAAACAGATCATCAAATCAACAAAAACAATGCTAGCAAGAGTCGCAAATTCTCTTTATTGGACAGGTAGATACATAGAGCGTTCCGAAAATTTGGCACGCTATATCAAAGTGCAATATTTCTCCACTTTTGATGCGCCCATTACGCAGCAAAAAGATGTTATTCTGAGGTCTATCCTGTACATGTCAGCAGCGGAAGGTAGGGAAGCCTTGTTGGCAGATGAACAAAAAGTTTTGACAGAAGTCGCCTTCAATTCGGAGAATAGCAATTCTATTTTTTCTAACGTGAAAGCGGCTAGAGAAAATGCTAGAAGTGTACGCTATGCGATTTCTTCGGAGCTTTGGGAAATCATCAACAGTTATTATCATTATGTGAAAAATTACGACATCGACTACTATAAAACGCGAGGACTTTACGACTTCACCACCAATGTTAGTCAGTACTGTTCCATCATTCGTTCCTATGCACACACTACCCTGCTGCACGATGATGTTTGGGCGTTTTTTAAATTGGGTATTTACTTGGAAAGAGCGGTACAAACGCTACGCATATTGAGTAGCAAAAACATTGATATTCAGCTCCTTACGAGCAATGGGAAGGATGTACCATTGACGGCTTATCAATGGGCGATCACCCTTAGAATTTTTGAGACTTTTGATATGTATCGAAAATTATATAAGGGAAACATCAAAGCAGAAAATGTCCTGAATTTTTTACTTTCCAATACGACGCTTTCGCGATCTTTAGCATTTTCCTTGGAGCGGGTAAGTCAATTGTTATCACATTTGACTTTTGCAATTTCGTCAGATTCCAACTTACTTTTCCAAGCAGAAAAACTGTCCAGCAGCTTTAAATTTTTGGAATACGAAGAAATTCAGACAAATTTGCAAGAATTTCTATCCACTTCCTTGAACAAAATCTACACTTTGAATGATCTTATTGAGCAAGAATATTTTAAGATAGAAAGTGTAGATGCTCCAAACCAAACGCAATCACAGGGTTCTTTGCAGTAACAATTGAGTAAGCGAGACAGAGCGCCTGCGCGATTAACAAATCAATAAATACATGACATACTGTTTAGGAATTAAAGTCAAAGAAGGCTTAGTCGCCTTAGCCGACACTCGAATTACCTCTGGCAACGAAACCACTACCGCCAAGAAAATTTCACTCCACAAAGAAGGCAAGAATAGTATTTTCGTAATGACCTCAGGCTTGCGCTCCATTCGAGATAAGGCAGTGACTTATTTTGAAGAACTGCTGGAACAAGACAGCACTGAATTTGACAAAATGTACAAAGCGGTCAATGCTTTTGGGAAACAACTGCGGCGCGTAGCGCAAGAAGACAAAGCGTCCCTCGCCGAATCAGGTTTGGTTTTTAATTTATTCACGATCGTAGGCGGACAACTCGAAAATGATAAAGAACATAAGCTCTATCTGCTCTACCCTGAAGGCAATTGGATAGAAATTGGTCAGAATACGCCTTTCACGATTATTGGAAATTCGGGCTACGGCAAACCGATTCTCAATCGAGCGTTAACGTATGATTCTAGCTTACGTTTTGCTCTGAAAACGGGCTTTCTCTCTTTCGATTCCACTCGTGTCAGTGCAAATGATGTCGGCTATCCGATAGATGTGGTTATTTTTAAAAAGGACGCTAATGAAATCATTGAGAAGCGATTCACAGAGGACGATACGGGTAGCATCGGTGATCTTTGGGGGAAACAACTCAAAGAGCTGATTGTGAATGATGTACCTGATGATTGGATTGGGGAAATTTAGTTTAGTATAGAATAATACTACTCCCAATTCCTTAGCCCTAATAATTTCTCACCCAAGTCCGTTAGCTCCGCCGTTTCATACCTAGATTGTTCCCAATTCCTTGGATCGCCTGGAAAAGCATAGCCCTCTGGTGCGATGCGGTTACGCCATGAGTTGATGCGCCAATTTTTCAAAGCTTCATTGTCTTCTTCGGCAGGCATCATAGAAATATATTGTGCGATACGGACTTTATCTTTAGAATGATTCGGACGAATACCATGCGGTTCGGTGCTGTTGAAAATAAGCAAGTCGCCCGCTTCTAGTGGCACTTTCACGATCTTATCTTCTAGTCCACTAACATCAGGTTGGAAAGGGTTGCGATCTTCGGGTTGTGTCAATTTCCAAGTATCATAATTGCGATATAACCATGGAATACACTGAAAGCCGCCCATATTTTCGTCGGTCTGGTCTGATAGTGCAAGCACCCCTTGCACGTTCTGCGGACGTGTTTCTGGGTCGTAATCCCAATGAATGAAGCCTTTATATTCAAAACCAGGTCGGATAGGGAAATTCAAATTTGCTCGGTCAATCGTCACCCAAAGTTTACTTGTTCCCCAAATATCCACGAAAGCATCATAGACCCGCTGCGTTTGTCGATTATTCCAGAGGTGTTGGTGGTTGTAAACTTCAACCATACCCGTGCCAGCAAGTTCTTTCATTTTCATTTCTGCCCGTGGGCTGGTGTACCAAGTGCTAGCATCGTAGGCTTTTTTCTCTTCAAATTCCCAAAGGAAATCGGCAGTAGTTTGTGCCTGTGTTTTGGGAACTGCATTTTTGATGACAATATAGCCATTGTGTTGCCAAAAATCCCAGTCTGCTTCACTCAGAACGCGCAGTGGCGCGCCATTGGAGCGGTCATTCAGCTTTTTCTTGCTACTCGTGGCAGTTGAAGGATTGCCTGGAATGTCCTTGTGTGCATTATTTGGAATCATGCTCGTTGCCATAGTTGATGTTTCGTTATTCATAATATAGGTAGTTAAAGTTGTATAAAGCACGACCTTAGTAATTGCCCACCAAAAAAAGACACTTGTTATTCCTAAAATACTTTTAGGTGTGTACGAAGTCTTGAAATTTTTAACATTTAGTTCAAAGCAATGCTGAATAGCGCTTAAAAATCGTTCAACAAGTATGTTCAAGTTTTTTTCTTCGGACGGAAACACAAATTTTGCTTGATTTTTTGAAGAAAAATCAGGTAAGATTTGTGTTTCCGTCCACAGAGATTTATTAGGCATACTTGTTGAGAGATTTCAGGAGCTTTATTCAGCTTTAATTTTTTTTACTAAAAACTTCGTACACGACTAAAATACTTTTAGCGATACGGTTTTCGTCTTCGATGATGAGTATTTTCATGTTGTTCCTCAACTCATCCATCTGAAATTATTCCCCCAAACATCAGTTTTTTACACTTCATAACTCAAAACTGGCGCTAACCATTTCTCTGCTTCCTCCATTTTCATGCCTTTCCGTTTGGCGTAATCCTCGACTTGATCCTTATTAATACGTCCCAGCCCAAAATACTGAGATTTAGGATGCGAGAAATACCAGCCACTGACCGAAGCGGCAGGATACATAGCACAACTTTCGGTGAGCCGAATACCCGTTTGGGCTTCTACGTCAAGGAGTTGCCATAAGCTGCGTTTTTCGGTGTGCTCTGGACAAGCAGGATAGCCTGGCGCGGGACGTATGCCTTGGTATTTTTCTCGAATGAGGGCTTCGTTGTCGAGTTGCTCGGTAGCGGCGTAGCCCCAAAATTCTTTACGGACGCGGGCGTGCATACACTCAGCAAAAGCTTCTGCCAGTCGGTCGGCAAGTGACTTTAATAAGATCGCATTGTAATCGTCGTGATTTTCTTCAAAAGTTTTCACCCATTTTTCAATGCCGATACCCGCCGTCACTGCAAATGCACCAATATAGTCTTCCACACCCGTTTCTTTAGGCGCAATGAAATCGCTCAATGCCATATTTGGAACGCCTGGTGCTTTCTGGCGTTGTTGGCGAAGGTGGTGCAACCTAATTTGTTCTTGACTACGCGTGGCGTCGGTGTAGAGTATCAGGTCATCCGCTCCAATGCTATTAGCGGGATAAAAACCAACAATTGCTTTTGCGGTCAGCCATTTTTCATCTATGATTCGGCGCAACATCGTTCGTGCATCTTGGTACAGCTTTGTGGCTTCTTCCCCCACTATTTTATGCTCCAAAATATTTGGAAATCGTCCTTTGAGTTGCCAACTCGAAAAGAAAGGCGTCCAGTCAATGTAGCTGGTCAATTCTTCCAGACTATAATCTTCAAAGACTTTTGTTCCTAGAAAAGTAGGAACAGGTGCTTTGTAATCCGACCAATCTATTGCAATTTTATTAGCGCGCGCCTTTTCCAAAGCAACGTATTTTTTTGTCGCCGTTCGATTGCCTCTTTCTTTTCTGATCTTTTGATAGTCGGCTTTGGTGTCTAAAATGAAATTGCTGCGCTTGTTTTCATCTTTGCCCAATAGCGCAGAAGCGACCGCCACCGAGCGCGAAGCATCCAAAACGTGTACCACTGGCGCATTGTATTGCTGCTCAATTTTTACGGCAGTATGGGTTTTTGAAGTCGTCGCACCACCAATTAGTAGCGGAATATCAAAATTTTGCCGCTGCATCTCTTTTGCTACGTGTACCATTTCATCCAAAGAAGGCGTAATCAAACCACTCAATCCAATCAAATCAACTTGCTCTTTTCGAGCCACTTCCAAAATCTTAGCGGCTGGCACCATAACCCCCAAATCAATGATCTCAAAATTATTACAACCCAATACAACGCCTACGATATTTTTACCAATGTCGTGTACATCTCCTTTCACGGTTGCGAGCAATATTTTTCCTTTGGAGCGTCTGCCGCCCGCTGCTTTGGCAGCTTCTATGTAGGGCGTCAAATAGGCAACTGCTTTTTTCATCACGCGCGCACTTTTCACGACTTGCGGCAAAAACATTTTGCCTTGCCCAAAAAGATCACCGACCACGTTCATGCCGTTCATCAATGGTCCTTCGATCACTTCTAGTGGTGCATCGGCTGCTTGTCTTGCTTCTTCCGTATCTTCCTCAATGAAGGAGGTGATACCGCGCACCAAAGCATGCGTCAAACGCTCTTGCAAAGTGCTTTCTCGCCAAGCCAAATCTTTTTGCACTGCCCGACCGCCGCTGCCTTTGAGCTGCTCCGCAAATTCAGTAAGGCGTTCGGTCGCATCTGATCTTTTATTGAAAAGTACGTCTTCTACTCTGGTCAATAAATCTTTTGGGATATCAGCATAGACTTCAATCATGCCCGCATTGACTATGCCCATATCCATACCTGCATCTATGGCGTGGTATAAAAATGCGGCGTGCATCGCTTCCCGAACGACATTATTGCCTCGAAAAGAAAAGGAAATATTACTAACACCACCACTGATTTTTGCATCTGGGCAACGCTCTTTGATTTCTCTGGTGGCTTCTATGAAATGCAGGGCGTATTCGTTGTGTTCTTCTATACCCGTCGCGACGGCGAAAATATTGGGATCAAAAATGATGTCCGAAGGATCAAAACCAACTTTATTGACTAAAATGTGATAGGCGCGTTCGCAGATTTCTACTTTGCGTTCCATGGTGTCGGCTTGCCCTTGTTCGTCGAAAGCCATGACCACCGTTGCTGCTCCGTATCGACGTACAATTTTGGCTTGGCGAATAAATTCTTCTTCGCCTTCTTTCATTGAAATGGAGTTTACCACACACTTTCCTTGCACACATTTTAGACCTGCCTCTATGACACTAAATTTAGAAGAATCAATCATGATGGGCAGTTTTGCAATATCGGGTTCGGACATCATCAAGTGCAAAAATTCAACCATGACTTCTTCGCTTTCCAGCAAACCTTCATCCATGTTCACATCAATGATTTGTGCGCCACCTTCCACTTGGTGTAGTGCAACGGAGAGGGCTTCGTCATAATTACCCGATTTGATCAAGCGCGCAAATTTGCGGGAACCCGTCACATTGGTG
>JBCCRX010000089.1:0-18595 GCA_039201015.1 Bacteroidota bacterium
ATTTTTACGCCTGTTACGCTTAATAAAGGCAATGCTAATAGGGTCTCGTATAACTCTTTTGATTCCATTTCCCAAAGGTAAACCTTTGCACAATTTTATGCCACTTTTCTTCTATTCCACAAAATTCACCGATGAGCCTTTTTGGGGTCTTCGGTTATTTTTGTGGAAAATGAAAAAAGTACTTTTTTCATTTCCCACTAGAAGGGGTTTTGTGGAGAGAGAAAATTACATAATTTTCTCTCTCCACAAAATTCCCCGATAAGCCAATTTTTGTTCAGGAATTACTGAAACTGGAAGATGTCAAGATTGTTATATCAAATCCATATTCCATTCATTTCATATACTTGTAGTCTATGAACACCGTTACGATAAAGCTTTGGGATAGTTTTACAGATGAAGAATTTTATGAATTCTGTATGCTAAATGATGATTTGCACATGGAGCGTGATGCAAATGGAAATATTATTATTATGGATTTAACGGGTTCGGAAGGCAGCAGCTTTAATTCAGAAGTTAATTATGAAATAACTCACTGGAATAGACAAAGCAAAAAAGGAAAAGTATTTGATCCCAATGGCGGATTCACCTTACCTGATTCATCCGTTAGAGGTCCAGATACGGCTTGGATAGCAATAGAGCGTTGGAAAGGCTTACCAAAAGAAGATCGCAAACGTTTTGCTCATATTTCGCCTGATTTTGTCATTGAAATTCGATCCGAAGGAGATAGCTTGAAAGCTCTAAAGGAGAAAATGGAAATGTACATCAGAAATGGTGTCCGATTGGCTTGGTTGATTGATCCTCAAAATCAGCAGACATTTATCTATCGCATCAATGGCACGATTGAATTAATAGATGCTTTTGATAAAATACTCTATGGAGAAGATGTCCTAGAGGGTTTGAAATTACGTCTTACTGACTTTTGGGAAAATGACTAGAGTTGATGCGTTTATGATTATCTTTGCTAAAAGACTAAATGGCTGATAATCAGTCTTTTTTGTAAAAGTATAGATTTGATAAATTGTTCCTCATCTTCCTTCATAACTTTCTGATTATCAATAAGGCGTCCAGTCTATTTAGGGAATATATAATAAATGAAAGCACCCAAATTTTTAAGAATTATCGCGAACTAATACAAGGCGCGAAAAGGGAAGATCGCTGGTGTTACTCGACCGATGAGCAAGGCAGTAGTAGTTGGGGAGAAAATTAAAAATGGGTAGGTTATTTTTTATATGTTCCCTTAATTCGCAATAATAGTATATCGTATATGAAATAAAAAAGTACACCTGAATTGAAAGCTCTCAAAGAACCTAAAATCAAACCAATCGTACTATGAAAAAACTAGGAAATAACATCCTCCTCTTAGCCATTCTCCTACAAACTTTCGCAGCCGCTTGCACCTACACGCAAAAGGTAAGAGACGGTCAATTTGCCTATGATCGCAAACAATATGCCGTAGCTGTGCCCTTGCTGAAGCGCGAATATAATAAAGCAAAAACACGTTTGGAGCGCGGTAAAATTGCTTATTACTTAGGCGCCTCCTTCAAGGAGTTGAATCAGCCGGCAGATGCAATTCAATGGTTCAAAATTGCTTACGACAATCAGTTCGGCTGGGAAGCACTGAAATACTACGCGCTCGCATTGAAGCAGAATGAACAGTACGAAGAAGCGATAACTGCTTTTCGAGATTTGGGTATAGAAATTGGAAGCCCCTACGAATATCGAAAAGAAATACAAGCCTGCGAAGCAGCATTGGCTTGGAAAAATAAGGATTTCAAGCAATACGAAGTGGAAGAGATGGCTTTCAACAGCCGCAATTCGGATTATGCACCTAGTTTATATACCGATAATCAATTGGTTTTTACTTCCGATAGAGGCACTTCCGAGGGTGATGAGATTTATAAATGGACGAACAATGCCTACTCTGATCTTTTTGTAGTGGATGTCGATTCTCGTCAAGTCAATTCCTTTGATAATCAATTGAATACACCCAATAATGAAGGTTCAGCGGCTTTCAATGCCAACTATTCAGAAATCTATTTTAGTCAATGCAATGGTGGGAAGAAAGCAGATATTTATTGCAAACTGGTCGTCAGCCGAAAAATAGGTAATGGTTGGTCCGTACCAGAAGTTTTGCCTTTTGTGAAAGATGAAATCAACTACGGACAAGCAACTCTATCCAAAGATGGCAGAACGATGTATTTTGAGTGCAACGATCCAGAAGGTTGGGGCGGGAAAGACATTTGGGTGGTGCAGCGACAGGGCGAAACTTGGGGCGAGCCTCGACTGCTAGGACGCAGCATCAATACAGAAGGCAATGAACGCTTTCCTTATCTGGATAGTGATACGCTTTACTTTTCTTCTGACCGCCACATCGGCATGGGTGGTTTGGATATTTTTAAATCGCATCGTGTGAATGATAGATGGACAGTTGCCGAAAACCTAAATGCACCGATCAATTCGGGTGGCGATGATTTTGGTTATGTCATTGATTATCAGACCGCGCGCGAGTCAGAAGACATCATTTACACAGGCTATTTCACTTCTTCTCGACAAGGCGGAAAAGGGGCAGATGATATCTATCACTTCAGCAAGAAAGTGCCACCACCACCACCGCCAGTTGACCCAACAATAGAAAAACCGCCTGTGGTTTATAAAATGATTTTGGATGGCTATATACTCGAAAAAATATACGAAGTACCCAATGATCCGAGTAGTCAGGTGCAAGGAAGAAAACCACTAGAAGGCGCGCAAGTGGAAGTAGTGCTAAAAAATGGAGAGAAAAAGCAATTTGAAGTAGGCGAAGACGGCTATTTTAGCTTTGAACTCGCCGAAGACATGGCTTACGATTTCTTTACTAGCAAGGACAATTACCTCAACGATGCTTCCAATTTTTCGACAGCAGATGTTGCCAAAGACCCCGACAATCCCGTGCGTCGCTTTGAACTAGAAATTGTATTGGATAAGATATTTAGAGACAAAGAAATTGTGCTCGAAAATATCTATTATGACTTCGATCGCTGGGAAATTCGAGAAGATGCCAAACCAACCCTCAATGAGTTGATAGAAACCTTGAGCCTAAATCCCGAATTGCGCATTGAGCTTTCTTCGCATACCGATTGCCGTGGCGGTGACAACTACAACAAAACACTTTCTCAAAGACGCGCGCAGTCCGCCGTAGATTATTTGATTGCAAATAATATTGAAGCCGAGCGTCTGATCGCGAAAGGCTATGGCGAAGACGACCCAAGAGCAAATTGCAATTGCAGTCGTTGTAGTGAAGACGAGCATCAGCAAAATAGGCGAACTGGATTCAGGATTATTGAGAATTAGATGCCACTGATCTTTGGACTTTACTGGTCTTACACGTCAAAGACATCCGAAGTTTGCTAAATCTCGGATGTCTTTGACTGCCAAGAGCCAACTACAGACAGCTATACTCCGTTTGGGATAAAAAAGTGCATTTTCTTTTTTGTTTATCACGCCTCACGCCTGAGGCGCGATAAACAGGCATATTAATTTGCATAGATTCATCCCGTTTGCAGTATAACAGCCAGTTCCACCTATTGAAAAGCATTCAAACCCGTCACATCCATGCCTGTGATGAGCAAATGAATGTCGTGTGTTCCTTCGTAAGTCAGCACAGTTTCTAAGTTCATCATATGGCGCATGACTGGATATTCATTCGTGATGCCCATGCCACCGTGAATTTGCCGCGCCTCTCGCGCCACCTCCAATGCCATAGCAACATTGTTGCGCTTTGCCATAGAGATTTGAGCAGGACTCGCTTTACCTTTATTCGCTAAAGTACCCAATCGCCAAGCCAATAGCTGCGCCTTAGTGATTTCTGTAATCATTTCCGCTAACTTCTTTTGGGTCAGTTGGAATTGCCCGATGGGTTTACCAAATTGGATGCGTTCCTGCGAATAGCGCAAAGCCGAATCGTAGCAGTCCATTGCTGCCCCAATTGCTCCCCAAGCAATGCCATAACGCGCCTTGGATAGACAAGAAAGCGGTCCACGCAAACTAGCAATTTCTGGAAACACATTTGCTTTTGGAACACGTACATCTTCAAAGACCAACTCGCCCGTAATAGAAGCGCGTAAAGACCATTTCCCTTTTATTTCGGGCGTAGAAAAACCTTTCATTCCACTTTCCACAATCAAGCCTCTAATTTTTCCCGCCTCATCTTTTGCCCAAACGACTGCAATGTCTGCCACAGGTGAATTGGTAATCCACATTTTTGCACCATTTAAGATGTAGGCATCGCCATCGTCTTTGATGTTGGTAATCATACCGCTTGGATTGGAGCCATGGTCAGGCTCGGTAAGTCCGAAACAACCAATTAGTTCTCCTGACCCTAGCTTGGGAAGGTATTTGCGCTTTTGTGCTTCCGACCCAAATTTAAAGATTGGGTACATCACTAAAGAGCCTTGCACAGAAGCCATAGAACGAACGCCAGAATCCCCTCTTTCTAGCTCTTGCATAATGATACCGTAGGCGATTTCATCCATTCCGCCACCGCCGTATTCACTGGGTAGGCTCGGACCGAATGCTCCGATTTCTGCTAATCCCTGAAAAAGATGCGTTGGACAATCCGCACGGTTGGAATAATCTTCTATAATGGGGCTGACTTCCGCTTTCACCCAATCTCGAACAGCTTGCCGCGCCAAGAGGTGATCGTCTGTCAGCAATTCATCTATATTATAGTAATCGTGCCCCTGAAAGCGATCTTTTTTTGCGTTTTTCTTTAGTGTCGCTACACCGTTTTCTGTCTGTACCATTGATATGATTTTAATTTGTTTAGGTGTTTTTTTACCCATGTAAGCTTGGACAAATTTGATAGTCGGCTTTTTATGTCTTTCCTTGAAGGTATTTACAAATCAACTAATTAGTACACTGTAAACTGAGTTTATTTTGATTTTGAGAAGCGAGAAATTCCTTAGAATTTCGAGCTTTAAGAAACCTATCTGCCGCCATCTTCGATGGCGGAGAATAAGGGGTGAGGGAGAAAAAAGAGTTTTTCTAGAACCCTTTTTTCTCCCTCAAACTCCCTATCTAAAATACAAATAAACTTAGTTTACAGTGTATTAGGTAGAAGGCATTTTTGAAATACTTTCCATCTTGTACAATTTTACATGGGTAGCCTTTCTTCAGATTGAAATAAACTAAAGCACAAAAGGCAACAGCCCTAAGCAACCGAGAATGATAAAAAAGTAATCCACTTAGGACCAATTACTTTTCTTCCTTGGCTTTATTTCCTTTTTTTACAAAATTAATCATTTAGCTACAATCTTTTGTCTAATTTGCGCCTCTATGTATTTTTTGATTGTTTTCTGAATCTAAGAAGCGCAGAAACAATAACCTCAATTTTTTGAGATGACCTATTGCTCCTATGTTTTACCCAAAAGCTTTGCCCTTCTACTTAGGCAGATGCCTATGTTTTTGGAGAAAATACGAGACTGAAACCCACCTGTATGGAATAGGGAGTTCTTTGATTCTAGAATCCAAATTTACTATTTTATCGTTCCTGAAAATCAAATCTTACTATCGAATATTTTACCTAAAAACTTGTTTGGATTTTTCTTGCCTTAAGAGCTAGTATTTTACAAATCTGACTATATAAAAAATAAACAACTCTATCTACATTAAGCTCAAAGTGGAGACTCCTGATAATCGGCTTGTAAAAATTCCAAACAAGCTCTAAATTCACAATAATTAAACGTACCTATTCTCTGACTATTTTATAAATCATCTCGCTTGTGCATCAGCACGGTCTAACTTTTCAAACATAATGTCTAAGATTAAATGAAAAAAGTAGTTACTTTCGGTGAAATCATGCTTCGATTGACTCCCCCGAGTCTAAGAAGATTTTCTCAAGCCCAATCCTTTGATGTCATTTATGGTGGCGGTGAAAGCAATGTTGCCGTTTCACTTGCCAATTATGGTATTCCAGTCGATTTCGTTAGTCGAATTCCTGACAATGATATTGGTGTATGTGCCATTATGGAACTCCGAAAGAGGGGTGTCAATACGCAACATATTGTTCGAGGAGGAGAA
This sequence comes from Bacteroidota bacterium, assembly GCA_039201015.1. Classification (GTDB taxonomy): domain Bacteria; phylum Bacteroidota; class Bacteroidia; order Chitinophagales; family Saprospiraceae; genus JAAUTG01. The sequence continues at coordinate 6,058 of JBCCRX010000089.1, forward strand.
CGTCTGGGTATCTATTTTCTAGAAATCGGCGCGGTGAGTCGAGGCAGCAAAGTGGTTTATGATCGTGCGCACTCTGGCATGGCAACGATTGAAAAAGGCATGGTGGACTGGGAAGCGGTCTTTAAAGATGCAGATTGGTTTCATTGGACAGGCATTACGCCAGCTTTGTCGCAGGGAGCTGCCGACGCTTGTTTAGAAGCCATTCAGACCGCTAATAAAATGGGCGTCACAGTTTCTACTGATCTAAACTACCGCAAGAAACTATGGAAATACGGCAAAGCACCCGGCGAGGTAATGCCCGAACTAGTGGCAGGTTGCGACATTATTCTAGGTAATGAAGAAGATGCTGAAAAACACTTTGGCTTGCATCCCGAAAATGTGGATGTGACCCAAGGACATTCTGTAGATGCCAAATCTTATCTATCCGTGCTTCGGCAGTTAATGAAACGTTTTCCACGTGCCCAAAAGGTCATTACAACGCTTCGCGGTTCTATCAGTGCTTCTCACAACTCTTGGTCGGGCGTGCTCTACGATGGCGAGACGCTCTACGAAGCACCCACTTATCAAATCACCCATATCGTAGATCGAGTAGGTGGTGGCGATAGCTTTATGGCAGGTCTGATTTATGGTCTATTGACTTATTCTGAAAACGATCAAAAAGCCTTAGACTTCGCAGTAGCTGCTTCTTGCTTAAAGCATACCATTTACGGTGATGCCAATTTATCTACTGTTGAAGAAGTGGAGAAATTGATGAGTGGTGATGCGAGTGGGAGAGTGTCTCGATAATGGAGAATGGCTAATGCCTAGTGAATTCTCCATTCTTAATTTTCAATTAAAAAAACATGGCAAGATTCACAAAACTACAAGTCCTGCAGATGGCTGCCGAGCAAGGCATGGTCCCTCTGTTTTACAATAAGGACATAGCAATTGGAAAGCAAGTATTAGCCGCTTGCTATCAAGGTGGCGCAAGAATTTTAGAATTTACCAATCGAGGCGATTTTGCGCATGAAGTTTTTGGCGCACTTTATCAATTTTGTGCAAAAGAACTACCCGAAATGATACTGGGGGTCGGCTCAATAACGGATACGGGCACAGCAGCTATTTATATGCAGTTGGGCGCGAATTTCATCGTCACGCCTTGCTTGAGAGCAGATGTGGTGAAGGCTTGCAATCGCAGGAAAGTGCCTTGCATGCCTGGGTGTGGCTCGCTAACAGAAATCGGGCAGGCAGAAGAACTCGGCTGCGATATTGTCAAGCTGTTCCCAGGAGCAGTCTATGGAGCGGGCTTCGTGAAAGCGGTGAAAGGACCGCAGCCGTGGACGACAATCATGCCAACGGGTGGCGTTGCGCCCACCAAAGAAAATTTGCAAGGTTGGTTTGATGCGGGTGTGACCTGTGTCGGTATGGGTTCTAAGCTCATTTCAAAAGACATCATCCAACGCAAGGCATACGAAGAGTTGAAAGCCAAAGTGGCAGATACTTTGGAGTTGATTCAAGCGATAAAAAACTAAAAATGGCAGACAATTTTTCACTCTTCTTCTTCAGGTAGCTCAAATGCTCTTGGATAAAAATGAACGCCCGCGCCATAAACCCAACCTATGAGTCCATTTTCGGTTTCTATTTTCACCCAAGGTTCATTGGTGACAATGCCGCCGCCCCAATCAATTTCTTTCTTCTTTTCTGTCGTTTCTCCTTGGTAATAAACTTCTTCGAAGAGGGCTAATTTTTTCAATATGCGACTCACGATATTGGGGTCTTTTCGCATATTGATGCCGTCGATAGTCACATAAAGTTTAAGCGACGCTCGACTTTCTATGATTCTGCTTGCAGTGCCGCTTTCTTCAGGCTGTGGTGGTGGTGGAATGGCATAGTTCTCTGTCTCTGGCGTATCTATAGTAGCAGTTGTTGGTGTACTTTCCACAGCTTCTTGCTCAATATTAGATTCGCAGCGCGGAATCATAATAAAGATAAAACTGATAAAAAAGACCGCAATGATGATGATTTCGATGTTTGGAAGTAATCCTTTTCTGCTTTTTTTCTTTGTCATAGTGTTATGTTTTTGACGAGAGAAAAACGCTTTTTTAGAACAAATGTACGTAAAGTTTGTGCCAAGCTGTTTACTTCATATATTGAGTTATACTACATCGGTGTAAAAAAGTGCGAATTCGTTTCCAGCGATTTTGGTAATCGCGCCCAAGGCGGACGGATTTGTTTAACTAGTGATATGGTGATAGAGTGCATGCCAAATCACCATATCATCAAACCTGTCCGCCTCACTGTATTTGCCTTAGGCGTGAGGCACAATCACCGAAGATGGAAATGCACTTTTTTTCCCATACGCAGTAAGTAGTCGTGCAAATTTAATCGTTGTTTTAAGAAACTAGATATGTCATATTTACTTTTACTAAACATCTGAATGTCAATGACTAGCAGGGGTTTTCAGACATGAAAATATGACATATCTTACTCTATCAATTTTGCATGACCACTTAAGTCATGTTACGCAAAACACCAAATTGCAAATAACACAAAGTGCCACTTGTTTACAAATCGTCGAGTGTTGAACCCGAAGATTTGTAGGAAAATTCTTTCAGAGCAAAGGCTACTAAATTAAGTTTTCCACCCCTATTGCTACTTCTCTCAACACACTATAAATTTTAAAAATATCTTGATCGGTGGAATCAAAAGCTTTACTTACGCTATAACTTTCTCCGTCATAAATGACAAAAAACCAGCTTCGTCCCGCAATATAGCAGCCATAAAGTGGGAAGTCCATTTCATTCTTTATTTTCGCGCCGACCATAGCGATTAGTAACTGACCAAGTGGATCGCCGCTAGCATCAAGTTCCTTTTTGTATTCGTGCAAGAAAAAATAGGGCTGCTGAGGATCTTGTATGCCTTCTGCCAACATCCAATCTACTTTTCCAGAAGTGACTTTGCCGTCCATGTATTCAAAGGACATAGGACGATCCAAAAAAGGTCGTCGTCCATCCTTTCGGAAAGGAATCAAACGGATAAAAGGCCCAATAAAATAGACTTTTAGTTCCTCCTCGTTGAGCGTATCTATGGTATAGAGCAATTCTTCCCTTAGCTCTTCTATTGTTTTGGCGTCCTTTTCTGATGCTTGATGCTCTGCCTGCAACCAATCTTCTAGCAAAGGATGATTGAACACTCTCTTAATTCCAAAAACATAGGTAATATCTTGAAATTTCCAGTCTTTGAATGCTTTCATCGCTGCTTTATTTTGCTGATAAAATTACTGCGCTTTATTCTGTTTTACAACTACTTCTCTGCTTTTGTTTAAGCAAATTCTCTCCAGCCCCATTCTTGTTTAAACCTTCCTTTTTCAAAAGTGTTAGCATTGAATTTCACCAACTGTTAGATTTGAATGAATCGAAACCTTCGGGTATTCTCCCTAGTCAGCTTTGCCCTCTTTGCAACGATCAGTGCGTTTTACCTTTTTCGTCTGCAATTTTCCTTCGATTTCGAGCAATTTTTTCCAACCGATGATCCTGATTTAGAGTACTTTAGGCAATTCACGGAAGACTTTGAAACGGATGATAACTTCATGTTGATCGCAGCGCGTCGAGAGGAAGGGGCGTTTGAGCAAAGCTTTTTAGAAGAATTTCATCGACTGACTTTGGCGGCTAAAAGATTGCCTTATGTGCTAGAAGGACAATCTCTGACAACGATCTCTTACCCACTGAAAACGCCTTTTGGACTGACCGCCATTCCCGCCATTCACATCGACGATCCTTCCAAATACGAAAGCGACAAAACGCGTATTTTAAAAGATGAACGCTTTTTATACAATTTGATTTCTGAAGATGCACAAACGCTTGTGGTGGCCTTAAAAATCGTGGAAAGCATTACACTGGAGCAATCCGAAGAGTTCATGGCGGCGCTGAATGAATTGATGCAAGACTACGATTTTGAGCAGTTTCATTTTTTGGGGCGTCCTTATTTTCAAAGAGAATTGGTGGCGATGCAAAAGCGAGAAGTGACCGTTTCTGCTCTGGTTTCGGGTTTTTTGGTCAGCATCGTGATGTTCTTGATTTTTAGACGCGTTTGGGGTATCGCGACCGCTTTGGTTTCTATTGGTTTGGGGATGTTGATTTTTCTAGGGATTTTGGGCATCACAGGTCGAGAATTGAATGCCATGTCCGCGCTTTATCCCGTTTTGATGATTATCGTTGGCACTTCGGATGTCATTCATATTATGTCGAAGTATGTGGATGAATTAAAAAAAGGACTTTCCAAAAAAGCAGCCATTAAAATCACCATAAAAGAGATTGGATTAGCAACGCTGCTTACCTCCACGACGACGGCTATTGGATTTGCTTCTTTACTTTCCAGCCAAATCAAACCCATTCGCGACTTTGGCATCAATTCTGCCATTGGCGTTATGATCGCCTACATCACGGTCATTTGTTTTACAACGGCATTGCTATCCTATTTCAAAGCAGAACAAATTATCAAGCTAGGTCGAGGAGAAGCTTTTTGGACAAAATGGATGAACGCTTTCTATCATTTTACGCTAAAACATCCTACGAAAATTGCAATCGGTGGTGTGGCAACTATTGTTTTTTGTGCAATCGGAATTGCGCAAGTGACCACCAATTACAACATCACAAGCAATATGCCGCGTGGAAAAAAAATCACGGAAGATTTCAACTACTTTCAAGATCGTTTGACCAGTTTCCGACCCATGGAAATAGCCGTGGAGGCGCAAGGTGATTATAAAGTCAATGATTTTGAAGTCTTGCGTGAAATTGATAAAGTAGAACAACACATCAAACAATACGACGCAATTAGAGCAGTCGCTTCCAATACTATGATTTACAAAACCCTCCACCAAATGAACAATGGCAATCGGGTGGACGCTTACACTTTTCCTGAAGAAGAAAGACGCTTTAAATCCTACCAAAAACTAGCAGCCCGCGTTCCCGATATGACGAATGCCGTACTAGAAAGTAAAGACAAGAAAAAGGCACGCATCACCTCGCGCATACAAGATATCGGCGCAGATACGATACAAGGAATCGGGACAGAAATTGATAATTGGATAGTGATGAATACGGACAGCACCATTGCTAAATTTCAGCGGACAGGTACAGGGCTGATTATTGATAAAAATGCCGAATACATTCGCAGAAGTTTACTTTTGGGGCTAGGCGGTGCTATGCTGATCGTGAGCCTTTTAATGGTTTTGCTTTTCCGAAATTTCAAAATGCTATTGATTTCGCTAGTACCGAATTTGATTCCGCTACTACTGGCTGGTGCTTTATTGGGCTATTTGAATATAGAACTAGAAGCGGGTGTGGCCATTGTTTTCGCGGTCATTTTCGGCATTGCAGTAGATGACACCATACATTTTTTGAGCAAATTCAAATTGGCAAGAAACAAAGGAAAAAGCGTAGAGGAGTCTTTGCACATCACTTTCCTAGAAACGGGTAAAGCCATCGCACTCACAACGATTATTTTATTTTTTGGCTTCTTAGTCATGCTATTTTCCATTCATCCACCAAGCGTTGTCATTGGCTTACTAATTAGTTTGACCCTTTTTAGTGCATTGTTTAGCGATTTGTTATTTATTCCAGTTTTGATCCGTTGGTTGATGAAAGATTAAGAGCGATTGTATTTATTAGTAACTGATGTTACGCACTAGCATGTTTTAGTAAGAGAAATCTAGCAGCTTGTCAAAGCTGCCGTGTTTTGAATTAGAGTGGCTGCCAGCCTCACGCCTCACGCCTAAGGCGGACACGGTAAGGCGATGGCGCGCTAAACGTGACTTAAAATTGTCTGCCTACTTAAGTACTTCTACCTATTTGTTTAAGCTGTTTATTTGTTTAAATTGTTTATAATGAACACTTTACACAAGGTTATTGCCCAAATAATTAGATAAATATTTAACTCCTACACACTTTTTTTGGGAATTTTTATTGCATAAAAATTCCCAAAAAGGGCCTTTCGGACAGAAATAAAATTTTAAAAATTGATAATTTTTAAAATTTTATTTCTGTCCAAAGAACTTCTTGAATTTTTTCGCAGAAAAAATTCTTTTAGCATACACATAAATTAAAAAGTGTATAGGAGTGAAAAATATACTTAATTAGGCAAAATTATTGTTTTAAATAAGCATTTTATAAAAACAAAAAGTTTTGTATGCTCGTAAAGAATTGTAACTTTGCCTATATTGGGTAAAACGATAAAAAGTATAAGTAAGCAATGGAAAGTTTTGGCGGTTTTATCAAAAAACATCGGGAGCAAAAAGGATGGAGTCAAACGGAGTTTGGCGCGAAAGTCAAAATCAATACGCCTGCGGTGAGTCAGATTGAAAATGATCGGAAGAAGTTTCCCGTCGGTAAGTTGGAACTGCTTGCTGATGTGCTTACTTTGGATGCCCAAGAGGTGAAAGACCGCTTTTTTGCCGATAAATTTGCCAAAGAAGCTTATCAATACAAGTGTTCTGATAGTATTTTCAAAGTTGCCGAAAGCCAATCCAACTACATCAAAGCACAAAATACGAAACAGAGCACATTAAAATTCTAAAACCTCTGATGGACGAAAAAAAATTCATACAAGTCTTAGGGTTTCTTCCAGAAGAAAATGCAACGGGTATTTTTCAAAAGCACTATCAAGGCTATGCGATAACCGTAGATTTTGGGCAAAGACAATTCGATTTTGGCAGCAAAATAAAGTCAGAATCTACAACTACCCAAAACTTTGGACAAGCCGAAAATTGGGTGGTATTGGAGTGTGTAGATCGCTTGCTCGAAAAAGGCTATGCCCCCGAAGATATTACGCTCGAAAAAACCTTCAAAGTAGGACATGGCAACAGCGGCGGTAGGTTGGATATTTTAGTGGAAAAAGAAGGCAAAGCCTTTCTGATGATTGAATGCAAAACCTATGGCAAAGCTTTCCAAAAAGCCTTAGCGACCACTCACAAAAACGGTGGTCAATTACTCAGCTACTTCCAAAACGATACGAACGCACAGTATTTGATGCTCTACGCTTCCACGCTAGAGGCTGCGGAAGTCAAAACGCAGCAAGCCATCATCAAAATTGAAGACCATTATCGAGATGCGGGCAATGTGGTGGATGTATTCGAGCGATGGAATAAAATTACGCTCACCAATGGTATTTTTGAAGATTGGGTCGCGCCCTATCATTTTGAAAATAAGCGCATACTCATCAAAGAATTGGTGGAGTTGGACAAAGCGGCGAGTACGGCATTGTTCCATAGTTTTTTATCCATTTTGCGCAAACATTCAGTGTCTGACAAACCCAATGCGTTCAACGTCATTTTTGATCTGTTTCTAGCCAAATTGTGGGACGAAAAGAAAGAAGAGCACGAGGAAGCAGACTTTCAGTGGCGCGAAAACGAGGATGATGCGGTCAGTTTTCAGTATCGACTGTTGGATTTGTACCGCAGCGGTATGGACACATTTCTGAGTATAGAAGTATTTGGCTTAAATGACAACGATTTTTGCACTAAGGATGAAACAGCACTCAAAAGAATAAGGAAAAAGGTGCTGATGCTCGAAAAGGTCTTCAACATCAAAAGCGTCATCAATGAAGATTCTTTTCAAGAAAACCATCGGGTACTGAAAGAAATTGTAGAGATGTTGCAAGGCTATAAAATTCGGTATCCACGAAAGCAGCAACACCTCAGCGACTTTTTTGAACGCTTGCTGACGACAGGTTTGAAGCAGGAAGCAGGTCAGTTTTTCACGCCGCCGCCCATCACGAGATTTGTTATTAAGTCATTGCCTATCAGGCAGTTGTTGACTAAATCTATCAACCAAAAAAAGCCTAGCCTGCCTGCCATGATTGACTACGCAGCGGGAAGCGGACACTTCCTGACGGAAATCATGGAGGAGTATCAGTCCATCATCAATACGATGGATATTTCCAATTTCAAAACTGATGCTAAGAAAACGGTGCAAAGTTGGCGCATCAATGAATATGATTGGGCGAAAGAGTACATCTATGGCGTCGATAAAGATTATCGCTTGGTGAAAGTGGCAAAAGTGGGTTGCTATTTTTATGGCGATGGCTTGGCACAAGTCATTCATGGCGATGGTTTGGACAATTTTGCGCACTCCAAAACCTTTCGAGGCAAGGTGAAAGCCAATGCACACAAACCTCAATTTCAGTTGGTGCTGTCCAATCCGCCTTACTCAGTTTCAGCTTTCAAAACCACCTTGAATTCCAAGTATGCCAAAGAAGATTTTGATCTTTTTGATCGCTTGACAGATCGAAGCTCGGAAATCGAATGTTTGTTTGTGGAGCGCACCAAGCACCTATTGAGTACCGACGGCATCGGAGTTCTAATTTTGCCAAGTTCCATTTTGAGCAATACGGGCATTTATACACAGACGCGAGAAATTATCTTGAAATCTTTCGAGATCGTAGCCATTACTGAATTGGGTTCAGCAACCTTCATGGCAACGGGTACAAACACGGTCACGCTCTTCCTCAAACGCCGCGACGATCAAGTGGCGCAAGAAATCGAACACTCGCTTACGCTCTTTTTCAGCAATTACCAAGATATTACCATTCAAGGCATAGAGCGAGCAATTGCTAAATATGTGGCGCACGTTTGGGAGGAAATTGATTTCGCAGATTACCAAACGCTTTTGCAAGGCGCACCAAACGAAAATATTCAAAAACACGAAATCTATAAAGACTATCAGAAAAAGATAAAAGTCAAAAAAGGAACAGACAAGTGGGCAGAAATACGACAGCTCGAACGGGAGAAATTGCTGTACTTCATTTTGGCATATAAGCAGCGAGTTGTTTTGGTGAAAACAGGACAAAAAAGTGCAGAAAAACGGTTTTTGGGGTACGAATTCAGCAACCGACGCGGCAATGAAGGGATGCACCCCATCCAACGCAGCAAAACCATTGACGAATGCACCCAACTCTATGATGTACACGACTCCACAAATGCCCATAAAGCAAGCTTTTACATCTATCAGGCTTTCTCAGAAGGTCGCTTTGACTTGGACATTCCCGACAACTTGAAATCCAACGTTAGCTATCAACATTTAGTGGATATGCTCACCTTCGATCGCGTAGATTTTGAGAAGAATATTTCGCTGTCGGTTAAAAAAAAAGCAAAGATTGAGAGTCGGTGGAAAAGTAGTAAAATCGGATATTTAACTACTTTGATGAAAAGAGGAAAATCACCTAAGTACGGGCAAAGTAATCTTCAAATTATCAAATCAGGTCAGGCAAGAGGATATTACAAATTTGATTTTGAGAAAAGATATTATGCTAGTCCATCGTACCAAATTGACGAGCGAAAATTGCAAAAAGGAGATTTACTGCTGAATTCCTCAGGAGTAGGCACCGCAGGACGCGTCACAGCATTCCACTTAGACGGAGATTATGTTGCTGATAGCCATATCACTATTCTACGATTTGATGAAAAACTTGTACATCCAAAATATGCGCTGAATATCTTTGGCATGATTGGTTTCAAAAATCTTGAAAAACTTGCTCTAGGTCAAAGTGGGCAAATCGAAATGACGCTAGACACAATCGCCAACATCAAAATCCCTATTCCACCACTCGACATTCAACAAAAAATAGTGGAAGAAATAGCAGTTTTGGAGCAAGAGGAGGAACAGATGATGCAAGAAGTGGAGCGGTTGAGGGGAGAGATTGAGATAATTATAAAATCTATTAGTTCTGCTAGAATAGATAGATTAGGAAACAATACTGTATTAGTAACTAAGGGATCATCACCAACATGGCAAAACATTGCCTATACTGACGAAAAGGAAGTTCTATTTATTACAAGCGAGAATGTGCGAAAAGGTTACTTAGACTTTTCTAAAAAGAAATACTTAGAATCTAAGTTTAATGAAATACAAAGAAGATCTGTTCTAAAAAAAGGAGACTTTTTAATCAACATTGTCGGTGCTTCAATTGGAAGAGCAGCTATTTATAATCTTGATGATATTGCTAACATTAACCAAGCAGTAGCTTTAGTAAGATGTGCAAATACTCTAGATGTTAAGTTTTTAAATTATTTTTTGAATTCGGATGATGCAATTGCCTCCTATACTGAAATGAAAAAAGAGGTTGCTAGAGCAAATCTAAGCCTGCAAAACATTAAAGATATTAAGATTCCTCTCCCTCTACTCAATACTCAACAAAAAATAGTCACCCAAATCGAAGCCATCGAAACTAAAATCCAAACTTTGGAACAACAAATCGCGAGTACTCCGCAACGCAGAGCAACTGTTTTGAAGATGTATTTGTAGCTTCATGGTAAAATAGAAAAGAGATGAACAAGTATAAAAGGTTGTCTGAATTTTTTTGTGGAATTATCAAAATCGACCTAATTTCTTTTAGTGAAAAAAGTGCCAAAAAGGCGTTAAAAACAAAATACTGTATGAGCCAAAACAAGGTGCTAAACAGAGCTGAAGCTTGGCCCAGCCCGTGAATAAAAGCTTGAAAAACAATACTTAGGGCGAGTTTATTTTGTTTAGTCTTTTTGGTGCTTTTGCAACGTTAAAAAAGAAATTCAGTCTTGGCTTTTTTGGTTCTTTTTGTGCTAAGACGAAAAGAACATGTTATTGCCTGAAATCGTACAGCTAGATCACAAAAATTTTCAAGGAACCGTATAAAATTTGACTAGAGATTTCACTGGAAGAAAAACCTCTAGTCATTCCACTACCAATGCAGCAAAAATTCCATTCTTCATTTGCTCATATAGCATGGAAATGCTCAGAAAAGTCTTCTTAATGATGCGTGACTTGCAGCATCTCAATTCTGTCGAATACCTCTATTTTACTTCTTTTTTCCATTTGAGTCTTCCTTAAATATTCATACTGATAGCTACAACTTCGCCCGCTTCCCCAAATCATCCACCTTATACGCCACTCCTTTTTCAATCAATAAACCCTTAGTTTTTCCACTTGCTTTATTCGTATTGTGCTTCACATCAACTCGAATCAACAGACCATCGTAATCTGTACTAATATCTTCTACGACCGTATGTCCAATGACCATTTTATTAGCATCGTAGAATTTCAGAATACGCTTCAAATCCGACTTTTTAGCTCTTTCGTAATAATCTTTATAGTCACCCAACAAGCCGCGATACCAAAGCGGTCCTTTTGCGCCCATAATGAAGTTGGCTTGCTCGTCTTGACTTGGACGAGCGTATAAATCTTGCTCCAAATGACGCCTTGCGATTTCGTTGATCTGGTTGATAGAAAGTCGGTATTGTAATATTTCTGGGCTCAAACCTGCATGCACAAAAAGATAGTCACCCACTTTTTCAATCACATTTTTACTGCGCCACCAAGCACCCAATTCTGATTGATCCGAAAATAGATATTGGTAAGCAGTCTCCCATTCTTTTTCAGAGGAAATCTGTTGCGCAACGCCAATGTATTTCTCCTGAACATAGCGCACATCGCCTTGTATATTCATAATTTCATGATTGCCCAAAATGAAGTGAACTTGACCACCTTGCTCGGCGGCTTTGCTTTCCAAATGATAAATCAACCACAAAACAGGCGTCACTGCCTCACCGCGATCCACAAAATCACCCACTAGCACCAAATGTCCGTCCTCATACGTCCAATTATAAGCTTCATCCATGACGCCATTGTTCAAGAGAAAACTATAAAAACCATTAAAATTACCTTCAATATCAGAGATCACAATGACTTTGCTCGCCTTTGGATACACGGCTTCGGGAATTTTTATTTCCTTCAATTGAACATCAAATTCGTCTTGGTCTTTATTGCCAACTTTTACCCGCAATAACTGCGTCCGATCAATTTGTTTTCTTTCCAATTCAAGTGCTTCATTCACAAAAAAAGCTTTATCATCAAAGACATAAGGACCATCCACACCTTCTAAATCATAGATTCGATAGCCACCTAAGCTTTTCAAATAACTTAGAATTTCAGGATGTCTATATTGGATTGCGTAGTCAATTGCGGCTTGGTCTTCGAGCACAAAACTGGGGTCTGCACCCTTTTCAACAAGCATTTTGACCATATCCAATTTGCCATATTTCACCGCATACATCAAAGGTGTTTTGTCTTCACAGTAGGCTTCAATATTCGCGCCTGCATCTAAAAGATACGCCAATACATCTTTGGCATTGATCTTAATACTGAGTGCTAGTAAATTATAGGTTTTATTACCTACTTCGTAGCACAAATCAAGATGCTGACCCTCCAATGCTACTGCTGCTGCTTGCGAATTATCTTCTTTCAGCGCATTTTTGATTTCCGCTGAAAGTTGTTGCCCTGTGACCTGCTGAATCATTGCAAATAAGAGCAGCGCAATGAAAGAAAATCTAAAAATAATAAGCATACTGAACGTAGATTTTGTTGAAATAAGTAGGTGGGTTTGAATAAGCGTCAAATTTTGAGTGAGTTATTTTTTCTTGTAAAAGTGCTTCAAAATCGTTGCATCCGCCTCAGGCGGACGGAACTATTTTTAAGTATTTTTAGAAGGAAAAAGAGCCGTTCAAAAATGTCGATTATTTAAGCACACCTAC
>JBCCRX010000090.1:0-18308 GCA_039201015.1 Bacteroidota bacterium
ATTAACACTTACTCCACTACAATCTTCTTCACAATCATCCCTTTACCATTAAACAATCTAATCCAATACATTCCAGAAGGGTAATTGGACAAATCTAAGTTGGTTTGCTGTGTGAAGTTACCTCCTTGTAAAAGTTTTCCACTAGAGTTGTAAAGCTCGAATTCATTCTGTGGAGCATTCATTTTTATGGTCACAAAACCTTTCGTGGGATTTGGGTAGATGCGATAATCTGCTTCTGTCAGTTGCCTCGTCTTGCTAATCGTTTCCGTTGCAAATTGAAAGGTTTCTGATACTGCATTTCCACATTCATTAGCAGCTGAGACTCGCCAATAATAAGTTTGATTAGCTTGCAAACTATCTGTTGGTGCATGGAAAGTTAAATCCGTAAGAATAGTATATGCAATGGAGTCAAAAAGGGAATCCGTGGCAATATCTAGTTTAAAATTACCTACTTCTGTGCTGCTTACCCACTCAAAAAGTAGTTCCTCTCTCAGTACTTCTGTTGTTTGATTGAGAGGTCGAAGAATGGTCAACTCTGGAGGAGAAATTACTTCTAGGAAAATGGTATTCTTGCTAGAAAAAACACCATCTTCAACCAAGACGACGATGCTATAAGTACCATCAGAAAGTTGATCTAAATTGTTTAGCCTAATACTTGCTTCAAAAGGATTTTCAACAGAAGGTTGAATGGTTCTCGTAATGCCAATCGGTAATTCTTCAATCTCCAAATTAATTTGCTCTGTGTTGAAAGCATTACCCACGGTCACATCAAAAGCCAACGAACTTTCGTCACAGAGTAAGAAGCTATCCTGAGACACGACCAAGGAAATATCAAACTGCTCACTTACTTGGCATACTTCAATGCCCCATGCTTCTAAATTTCCTCCGTCTTGTGGTTGGTGATCTCTGAATTGCAAAGTCCATTCGCCTTGCATGAATTCTCCATCAAAAGCAGCTAGCGTTTCGTTAGGACGATAGGTAAATCCATCTGTTATGGGACAAATGATATTGGATGAGGTAGCTTCGTCATCAAATCGAATATCAAAATCGGGTTCATCAAAACAGGGACGATCTATTAGATTCACAGCAGTTCCTCCTGGGCTCACTAAGGTGAATGCCAAATCACTTATCCAGGTATGTGTCCCTTTTAGCTGAATCACGTTGACATCAGCAATGCCGCCCTGGTCGGGAATGTTTAATTTAGACATGTAGTTGCGCGGCGCACCTGAACTAATTTCAACTGGAATATCTTCTGAAAAATACTGATTGCATAAAGCTGTTGTAAAGGAAAAAGTAGGCGACCATTCACTTTCATTACAGTTGTTGACGGTCTTGACTCGCCAAAAATAAGGCGTTCCTCCAAACAAATTAGTCCATGTGAAATTCTTCTGTTCAATACCCAAAGTATCAAGAAGTATATTTTCAAAAGTAGTATCTGTTGCTAGTTGAAGCTGAAAACTACTACCTAGTGCATCACTACTCCAAATGAAAAGAGGGCTGACAGCAACTGCAGGTGCATTTGCCTCTGGAGCAATAATCATAGGGGCAGACAATTCACCATCTAATACTACAACTTGTAGTAATAATTCGCTACTTAGACTTTCGTTTTGTGCAATTACTTTAAATGTGTTTGCAGTGTTCTCTAGTCCTTGAAAATCAAATAGTTGCAAATTAATAGTATTTATTCCATCGCTAATCGTATCGGAAGAGAGTTGAAAGTTAATGCTATCAAAAAGTCCTTCTATCCTGATTGCTGAACGGACGAATGATTCATCATTAAAGAGTAGTTGAAAGTTGAGTGTATCATTAACACATATGGTCTTTTTATAAAGATCAGGAATGATGTTTCGGCTACAGTCACCCTGTTCTAGTCCATCCAATTGTGTCAAATTCAAGCCATCGGGATCAAGCCATCCTTTCAGACTAGATTCTGGTGTTCCACCACCTTCCCAAGAAGTATGAAAAAAACCATACGAATCATAAGCTTCGTTGCCACAGGAAGCCTCTCCTCCATGTAATTGCCCAACGACTCTTCTATCTGTATTGAAAAGCGGTGCTCCAGAGGAACCTCCTTCTGTTGAGCCAATGCTCCAATTGGGCACGATTAAGTGGTCTCCATTTTCTACTGCTTGATCGTCTCTTGCCCAAGTTCCAGTGTAAGTTGGTTCATAAGAAAAAGAAATACGTTTTTCTTCGGTATTAGGGTGATGAATGCAAATAGTAGTATCTGGTACATTAGAGCGGTTATCCCAACCTGCAAAAAAGGCATTGGCAGTTTTGGAAACTGGATCATCTAATTCTAATAGCATCATATCAGAAGTTCCATAGCGGGCGAGTAGGCTACTACCTGTATTAAAATCATTTAGTGGTCCATTACCTCTACTTCCATTTTCTGCGGTATTGACTGGGCGGCAAGTTTGGTTTTCGTAATTCCAATAGACCACAACACTAGGCGCACTATTGCTATTTACACCACAATGATCGGCTGTCATAAAATACGGGCGACAGTCTTGTCGAGCATTATTTACTAAGAAACCCGTGCAAATTCTGACTCCACCTATGAAATAAAGCCCAACGGAACGAATAATATCTCGATATTCATCCAATAAGTCCCAGCCATCTTCCTTTCCACAAATGACATCCACATGACAGCGTTGGCTGAGTAGATTTCCAAATCCTAAAAAATCGTGACTGACATAAGCTAAAGTTAACTCTAGTTCTTCTTTCTTTTCAAGAGGGACACTCACTTCAATAATGGTCTCTTCTCCCAATATAATGGGTGTCCAAAGTTGATGATGTATCTCATTGTCTTCCGCAGTAAAAGGACCTTTGATATCTTTTGCATCTATACTGTAAAGTGTTAATTTACCTCCTTGGGGCATCTTATACTTAGAAAATCCAAAATTGAGTGATTTTGCTGCTTTAGAATAGATGCTAATGCGCCAAATAGCTTGTCCATTGGACATAATCTGCCAATTTCCGTGCGTTTTTGGCGTAATTTCCGTTTTGTGTCTTGTGGCGAATTCATGAACCTCTCCTGCTGCACGACGCTTTCTTTCAGCTTCGATCAGTGTAAGATTATTCACCTCAGGCATGGGAATTCGCGCTAAACCATCAAGATCAAAAGGCAAGGAATTTGATTGAGAAAACCCGAAATAATAGACGACGCTAAAGAAGAGTATAATCGGCAATTGTCGCATAAATTTTTAGGGCAAGATAGCAGTTTCTCCATCATTATGCAATAGCCAGATCATGGTACAGGCTTAGAGAATGTAATTTTATTTTTCTATATTATCACAATAGAGCACTGAGGACGTTTTGCCCTAAAATTCTCTTTTGGTGGCATTATGGTTGAAGCGTGGAAAATCAAAGAAGAATTTAAAAAATTCGGTTCTTTGACCTTTAGATTTGTACTTGTCCAAAAGAGGATAAGCAAGGGATAAAAATTAAGTAAATTGAGGATGAAAAATAAATTGCTAACAAAAGATTAGCAGTAAAATTTCTTGACTACTTTGGATGGCGCACCAATTCTTTGACTGAACGTTAGGGTTCCTAAATTGAACTGGTCTATCCAAGGTATTACCAACTCCGGCTTCAAATAGAATTATGGATACTTGGTCCACTAAAGGTATTGACAGGAGAAGTTGAGCCAAGAAATTCCTACTACTAATGCAAAAAAAAGTTCATGCTAAAGTACAAAATTTTTATCGGAATTGACATTTCAAAAAAGTGGTTTGATGCTTGTCTTGCATGGGAAGGACAAATCGCCTCCTGTCCACATATACGCCTAGAGCAAAATGAAGCAGGCTTTCATCAGCTAGTTAATTGGATAAAAAAGCAATTATGCCAATCAGATGAACTGGATGCTTATTTGTCTAAAAAATATTGGTTCGTCTATGCCGAGCATACTGGAATTTATGGATTGCCGTTGGCTCGTTTTTTTGAGCAGCAGCACATTCCTTATTTATTCGATAGCCCTCTTCGGATCAACCGCTCTTTGGGACTGAAAAGACAGAAGGATGATGGCGCAGATGCTCAGGATATTGCCAGATGCGCTTTAAGACGAGATTTCAATCAGAAAGTTCGTCCGATTCCTGCTCAAACGTTACTAAAAATACAGGCTTTACTGGGGTGTCGAGCCCGTTTAGTTCGTTATCAAGCTGGTTTGAGGGTTGCTTGTAAAGAACTTATTTTTGCAACACAATCCACCATTCATCAACCCATTGAAACTTCTACCACTACAGTGGTCAAAAGCATGAATAAGCAGATTCATTTAATTGAACAGCAGATCAAACAATTAATTGAGGCAGATAATGAACTCAAACGCCTCTACGAATTGGTCACTTCTGTCATCGGAATTGGTAAAATCATGGGGGCATATTTATTGGTCTACACCAATGCTTTTACCGCTTTTGACAATCCCAAACAGTTTAATTGTTTCATTGGGACTGCTCCTTTCAAGTATCAAAGTGGTACTTCGATAAAACGAAAGGAAAAAGTCAATGCCATGGCAAATCATAGACTCAAAGCATTGTTTTCTATGTCTGCTGTGACAGCAGTTAATCACGACCCTCAAATTCGAGCGTTCTTTCAAAGAAGTCTAGAGCGAGGAAAAGAAGAACCTTGGATTTATAATGCAATTAAAACCAAACTTGTCAAAAGAGTTTTTGCTGTTGTTAAAAGAGGTACACCCTATGTAAAACTAGATAAACACCTCAACTAAAACACTAATTTGTTAGCAATTATTTTGACCCCAATCTTAAGAATTTGAACTGCTTATTGCTTTCAATAAGCCTAGTGAGTTTTTTTTCTTTTTTTATTTGGTTTTTACATAGAATTCAAATTTTGCAATTTAGCGTAAAAGCCGCATCGCTGCCTTTGGCAGCTCACGGCAAAGATTTTTAAAAGGGCAGTGAAGCTGCGAAGGTCGGTAAATATAAATTTGGCAAAATTTGGCAAAGAACCAAAAAACTTTACGTCTTTGCGTCTTTGCGTGCTTTTTCATGTCAAAGATAGTTCTTTTCTGACTAAAACTTGCTCGTGGCATTGCGCACCTACTAAAAGGACATATTGTCTAACAAAGATCATAACTTTACGGTTTTCTGCTTTTCACCACTCGTCCCAATTGATCTACTGTATAAATACGCTCCAAATTTAAGTGATTGACATCGTAATTCAATATCGCAGCCGTTGGATTTGGGAAAATAAACAGAGGGGCTATTTGATAAGCGTATGCATTTGCCCAATAAGTATATTGAAATATGCTTATGATGGGTTAAATTGACGTTAAAAGGCAGATAGATTTTTGAAAATAATCGAATGTGTTGGACATTAAAGGAACTAAAATTAGCCGTTATGAAAATCTTTGCATTTGTCCTACTTCTAGGTCTTTTCCATCACCATCTTCTGGCACAAGGGCTTTCTTTTGAATCAGATTTTACAGATCATGAAGTTATTCCTGTAGATGGAAAAGGCTTTTTATTAGCTTCAAGCTATGCCACAAAAATGGATTCCATTGTTTTGGTCTATTGGGACATCAATGGACAACCCAAAAGTACCGTGACTATTCCTTTGAAGAGGGCATTAGGAGAACTGAATCTAGAGGATATTTTTGTTTGGAATGATAAAGTAGTAGTGTTGAAATCGCTATTCTACTCAGGTCAACAAAGAAATCATTTGCTCCTCTACGAATACAGCCTTCCTGATTTGGAACTCATTCATTCAGAACAATTGACCACAGCATTCAATCCTTTCGATCTGCGTTTACCTTTCCACTATGATCTATCGCCTGATAGTAGTAAGCTATTGATTACCGCATGGTCATTTTTTGCTTCGGATTCTCTGGCACAGATGGAGTTGAAAATTTTTGATTCAGCATGGCAAGAATTAGAAAAGCGGCAGCGTCAATTGCCTTACCAGAATGAGAAAATCTCAATCTATGGCTGTAAAATAGACGATGAATCAAATGCCTATATTTTGGGAGATGTTTACACTGGCAAAAATATAAACTACATCAAGCCACAAGAAATCACCAACTTTACCATCGCTTCTTTTCAAGGATTGGACAAAGTTCAAACTTATGAAATGAAAATGCCTGAATATGTAGTTGATACTTGGCATTTTGAGTTAGATCAACAGCAAAACTTGGTTGCCATTGGTTTATGTAGAGAAAGTGCAAAAGTGTTGATAGAGGGCTCCATTTTTTTTAGGCTCAGCAAGAAAGATCGAACAATAAGTCAGTTTGTACAAAAAGTTGATAAAGAAGCTTTTATCGCCGCTTTTGAGTTTAATGATTTAGGATTTAGAACACCCAAAAATCGCTTGATTGCTTACGATTTAAAAAACGTTTTTTTCAAAGAAAACACCTATTATATCATCGCAGAACGCTTTAATTCCAATACTAATGAACTCCAAGACATTTTTGTCATGAGTATCAATTTGGATGGAACTTTGAATTGGATGAGACGACTGCCCAAAGCACAACGACTAGAGTTTGGGACGAATGTACATACCTCTTTTACCAGCATCGAACAAGAAGAGAGTTTGCTGTTTTTTTATAATGGAAATGCTTCAAATTTTGAGAAAGAGCGCACTGATAAATTAAAATCTACCACGACTAAAAATGCAGTGCTTTGTGTCACGAAACTTCATCTTGAAACTCAAGAGATAAGCAGACAACAGCTAGGCGATTTGTTTCCAAAAGGTTATCTTGTGACACCTGAGTTTAACAAGAAAATCGCAGCAGATAAAGTAGTGGCGATCGCTAATGGAATTTATAATAATGCAAAGCCCCTCAACAAATTTAATGTACAGATTTTGAAGATAGGAAGGTAAAACTTTGTTTCTATCCACAAAGCACTCCAGCATGAGTCATCCCAGATTTTGCATGTACATTTTTTGGGACTTTTAAAGAGAAGCAAAAGTCAGATTTTATCTCTTTGTCATCCTTGAAAATCTAGTTCTTACAACTGGAGTGATCTTAAACCTCTATCTCAATTATATTAGTACACTGTAATTTAAGTTTCTTTAAATTTTATTCCGCCGCTTTGCGGCGAAAAATCTTGGGAAGAGCGCGTCATTTTGGGGCGAAACCCCCAATAATGACGCGCTCTCCAAAAAAAATCTGCGCGCCGCAAGGCGCGCCTGAAGCACTAGCAAAAATTATAAAAAACTTAGGTTACAGTGTATTACGGTCTCGAAAGGAAAATTTTTATGCAATAAAAATTTTCCTTTCGAAGGGACTTTTGAAAATAAAATGACCAGCCTGATGCAGATTCATTTTATCTTCGAAAAGGTAGAACATGTATCCTTACCTTTCTTGAGTGTTCAATAGCCGAAATCCGCAAATAAATATGCTAAACATATGCTACGCGAATTGCCTTGCACAGTTCACTGACATGATGCAATGAAAAAATAGACCAAAGAAATTGAAGAAGAAGAATTGAAGAATAAGTGAGGCAGAAGGCGACTTCAAGTCGCCTTCCGACTTATTAAGTGATCTTATTGATTTTACTCTCCTTGGAAGAAGGCTGCATCTATCTCTACTCGAATGCCCTATGCAGTATTTAGTTTGCCTCATTGCCTACGCTGCACTTTCTAAAATTCAAATCGGTTCCTCTTAACTTTTTACAATGGTTTATTGTACGTTATTTCTAAGTTGGAGGTTTCATAGTTGTTTGTTTTATAGTTTATAGCCCTACGACAGTGGACTTGTATATTGATAAGGTAGCCGCTTCATTACAAATGCCCATCAATAATAGAAGCCGAGCCGATCCCTTAGTTTTGTAAAAACAAAAAAAACAAAAAAATTATAAAAAAACAGATATATAAGTCGAATAAGGGCTGCTTATTCAAAAGCCATAGTATTGCACCTATCAGAAAAAAAGAAGAACTTGAAAGAGATAAAATTGCCCTCTAGTAGATGCGACTAAGCGCAGACGATCAGGCTAATGACCTATACTTGATTTAAACCTCTACTGTAACTTTCAAACATGGCATCAGATAGAAATTCAGGTTCTTAGACCTATGATTAGGGATGCGATGGGTTTGAATGGCAACATGAATTCACCTAAAAAAATTAGATTATGCAATTTACACATTTTGTAGGAATTGACATTTCTAAATCTTATTTAGATTGGAGTGTGCTTTATCAAGTTAAACAAATGCAGAAAAAGCGAACAAAGAATGAGCGTGATGACATTCGAGCATATGTTTAGCAACTGCTCCTTAGTTTAAATGTAGCCCTGAATCAAATCCTCTTTACTATGGAATACACAGGTCTATACAATTATCGGGTTCTTGAAGTCTTAGAGGAATTACAAGCCAAAATTTGGCAAGTCAGTCCTTTGCATTTAAAACGTTCTATGGGTATTCAAAGAGGAAAAAGTGATCCCGTAGATGCTCAAGCGAATAGCCCTATTTTCGGTGCGTCATAAGGATGAATTTCGACCTCATTGGGCTACACGCGCTGTTGTTTTGCAAATCAAAAGCTTGTTCGTGCTCAGACGAATTTTAGTCAAATCTTGTAAGAGCTTGAAAATGCAACTCTGTGAATCAGGGTTTATTGAATCCAATATTCAGCATAAGTACCTGGACAAAATTAATCTAGCTATTCAACTCGGCAGCATCGCGCTTGTAGCGCTCGCTGCCTCGTGGTGGTCTTGGAGGGCCGACAAAATATAAGGTGTTGTTTCACAACATCTTATATTTTGTCTGCCCTCCAAACCTCCTCTGCGCGCCGAGCCGAACCGTGTCCGCCTTAGGCGTGAGGCGATGGCGCGCTAAACGTGACTTAAAATTGTCCGCCTACTTAGCATTCAAACTCCTATTGACTCCGTTTCATAACAGATAGTAACTAAAATGAAGCATATTGAGCAGCAGATGATTCAACTTATTCACAATGATGCTCGTTTGAGCCGCTTATTTGTCACCAGTACTTCTGTAGTCGGAGTTGTACCAATTGTTGCCATCAAAATCTTACTCGGCACCAAGGAGTTCAAACGCTTCACAGATGCTAGAAAACGAGCTTGTCAAGCAGGGGTTGCTCCTTTTGAAGAACAATCAGGAACAAGTGTTTTTAAACCTGATCAGGTTTCCAATATGGCAGATCATGAACTCAAAAATCTACTCCATATAGCCGCTCTTGCTGCGATTCGTACAGAAGGAGAAATGAAGAAGTACTATCTGCGGAAAAAGGCACAAAATAAACCCTCCATGGCTGTCATTCATGCTATACGAAACAAAATTATTCATCGTATTTGTGCTTGTGTCAAAGCTGATAGAGTTTACCAAAAGGATTATCAACATCCGTGCAAAGCGGCTTAGGATAATGACCTGACCTCAGAGTTACTTGATGAGCAGGCTTTCCCTTACCCTCTTAAATAACAGCCAACCTGATGGGAAGGGAAAGTTTGCGGGCTCAGCAATAGCTCCCCTAACACTTGACTTGTCTAGGGCTAGTACTGGTTTGCCTTTCAATGAACTTTTTTGATCCCTTGACTTTTTTCGTTACATATCCAAAAAATTCTAATATTTATATATTTATTTGACTTTTACATAGAAATCGGTTCTTGTTTTTTATTTTGGTGGACGTGGAACACCTAACGCATCGTGAGGCCGCGGCGATCGGTTTTTGTTTTTTATTTTAATAGATGTGGAACATCCACCGCATCATGGTATAACATCCAAATTTCAAACTCGGACGATTGGGAGCTTTACAATTTTTTCCCTACTTCGGCTGGATAATCTACTCTACCCGCACCACCTTAAAATTCTGTGGATTCATCTCCTTGCCACGGACTACCACTTGATAGACCCCACTCGCTACCGCTTTTGCAGATAAATCAATTTGCGTTTGGTTGATTCCCACTTCTGCTTCTATGCTTTCTCGATACAGCAGTCTGCCCATCAGGTCGTAAAGATAGATGTCGAGTGCTTGCGCTTGTGTGGTGCTGATGTCTATGTTGAGGTAGTTGTTGAATGGGTTGGGGTACACTTTGATAGAAGAAATACTTGAGACATCGACAGAATTTCGATCTTCCATTTCTGCATCTTCACTATTATCAATATTAGTATTACTCGGTAAAGATGAACAGTTAGGTACTATATTCCATTGTCGACTGCAAGAAACATTATTAGCATCTATTACAGTTAAAGATACAGAATTTTGATCATTAATCTTATAGTCGATACACTTTGAGTTACCAAGTATACTGCCATTATGTTTCCATTCGTAATTATACTGGCCGCTTCCTCCTGATAAATTTTCAGCACATAATACTGCTAAATCATCCTTATCCTCGTCACATTTCACACTAATTCCACCTTTCAGATTGTCTTTTCCAACCGTCGTAGAGCTAGATACCATCGGACAGTTATTTGCATCCGTTACGCTTACAGAATAAGAACCTTCAGATAGACCTGAAATACTACTATTGTTTCCAGAATGATTTGAATTTGTTGACCAAGTATATTTATAAGGTTTTGTTCCACCAAAAACGGAGGCCTGTACCGAACCATTATCCTGACCACATGATGCAGGCGTAGATATGAGAGAAAGACTTAATTTAAACGGCTCGTATATGTTTACTGAACCTGTGCTGCTAAAACTACAGTTTCCCTCATCTACTACTTTAACTGAGTAATTACCAGACTCTAGATCAACGATATCAGTTGTATTAGCTCCATTGTTCCAAATATAAGTATACGGTCCAACACCTCCATCTACAATAACTCCTGCTTTACCGTCTTGCCCACCATTGCAAGTGACATTACTAGAGGTCATACTCAAAAACATACTATTTTGACTGCAAGGTGGGTTATTAATAGTAACATTTCCTATTTTACTGCATCCATTTGCATCAATGACCGTTACTGTATAATCTCCTTTCATTAGATTACCTATGGAAGTAGTACTAGCTCCTGTATTCCAATTATACGTGTATGGACTTGTACCTCCACTAGCACTGACACTGGCTGTTCCATCAGACCCTCCTACAATAGCCAGATCAGTTTTTGACATATTTAAATTCAGAGGATTAGGTTGTCCGAGCACTATTGTTCTTTGCTTAGTACAGCTGCGATTGTCAGTAAGCGTCACACCATAAGTATCGGCACCCAAGTTATTTCGCGTTGCAGCCGTTGAGCCATCATTCCAAGTGTATTTATATGGTGCTTCTCCACCTGCTGCGCTCAAACTTATACTTCCATTCTGCTCGTTGTGACATTTAGGATTGACTGCTGCGTAGGTAAGCTTAAGTCTATCACAATTTATACCATTTACGGTTGCTGTAGCTGTCTTTGTACATCCAAGCGCGTCTGTCACAATCACTTTGTAACTACCTGCCGCTAGACCTTCTATAGTTGCACCACTTCCTTCTGTTTCCCAATCATATGTATAAGGAGATGTGCCGCCCGAAGCACTTGCTGTTATGCTCCCGTCTGAACCACCACTAGTCGTCACATGACTTGTTTCAAAGCTAACAGTCATAGGGTCAGGTTCTTTTACATCAATAAAATTAATTCTTCTACAATTTGGATCGTTGGTCGTAGTGATAGTAACCACATAAGAGCCAGCCGTTAAGCCAGAAATAGATGGACCAGTGCTGCCATTGCTCCAATTATAGGTGTATCCTGTTCCATTTCCAGATACAGAAACACTTGCTGAACCATCTGATCCTCCTGGACATGAGACAGCAGTTGATGAGGGGGAAACACTTATTTCGCAAGGACTATCGCTGACGCTTACTGATGTTTCTGCAGTACAGGAATTGGCATCTGTTATTGTTACGCCGTAAGTTCCCGCTGTTAAGTTCTCTATTCCACTAGCCGTTGCTCCCGTGCTCCATTTATAGGTATAAGGAGACGTACCACCTCGAACACTCACACTTGCTGTACCGCCTCCACAGTTTGAGCAGTCCGTATTCGTTGAAGAAGTTGAAATATTTATAGGCTCAGGCTGTCCTAGATTAATATCTAAGGTAGCACTACAAAGTGCCGCGTCTTTCACTGTAATGTTATATTGACCTGATCCGATATTGGATATACCTGCTGATGTTTCGCCTACTTCACTCCATTGGTAGGTATAAGGTTCTTTGCCTCCAGCAACCACTACGGAAATTGATCCATTTTCTTCTCCATGGCATAAAGGTTCTTGTAAACTAGGAGTAATAGTAATAGGATTATTACAATTTACACCATTTACCGTTGCTGTGCTCGTTCTTTTGCAACCTTTACTATCAGTCACGGTCACCGTGTAAGTACCTGCTTTTAGATTTCCTATCGTTGCGCTAGTACTTCCGTATTCCCATTCGTATGTATATGGATATGTGCCACCCGAAGCATCTGCAGTTATTTCACCATCTGAACCACCGTTGGTAGATACATGGGTAGTTGTAAAGCTAATACTTATTGGATCAGGTTGAGAAAGAGTAAAGCTTCCACTTTTACTGCAACCTAAGTCGTTGGTAGCAGTAACAGAATAAGTGCCTGTCTTTAAATTGCTGATTTCAGCAGCCGTCGATCCATTTGACCAAATATAGGAATAAGAAGATCCATTACCACTTGCACTTACTCCCACCAAGCCGTCGCTATAATCATAGCAACTAGGCTTCATACCAGAGAAAGAGAGGTTAATATTACATACTCCGTCATTTACGATGCCACTTCCACTTCCAGAACAGTTATTTGCATCAGTTACAGTGACACCATAAGTTCCTGAAGACAATCCGTTTATGGAGCTATCAGTACTTCCGTTTGACCAATTATAAGTGTAAGGTGTCGTACCACCAGCAACCGCTGCGCTAGCAGAACCGTCATTACTACTTGGACTACTTGCATCAGTAGTTGATACATCTACTTGTAAGCCTTCTTGAGCACCAACATTGAAAGATGTGGTGGCTTCGCAAGACCCGATCGCAGCCCTAACAGTCACGGTATAGACCCCAGCTTCTGTTACAAAAATACTAGATGTAGTTTCGCCTGTTGACCATTCTAGGGTATATTCTAGCTTTCCAGAAAAGAAATTATATAATCCTATCCCCTCTACTTCAGCCGTCAATGTTCCATTCACCTCATTGCTACATGGATTGACGTCAGAAGTAATCTCAATGGTAGCGCAAGCAGTCGAATCAGATCCAACTGTATCGGGATCATCTGGAAAGCATGAAAGTGGAATCGGCTCAAGATATAGGTTTTCTTCTGCTCGGCAGCCACTAGCATCTTTAACCGAAACTCTGTATTCCATTCCTTTATATAGAGTTGCACTTAGACCGTCAGCAGCAACACTGCCGTAGTCAAGTCCATAAGGGTCTTCCGCATTCACGGCTTGCCATGTACCACTTGCACTTACAACGTACCAATCATATTCATAAGGAGGCACTCCTCCTGAAATATGAGCGGTTGCATTGTATATTCTCGTACAAATATCAGATTGATCAACTGCTATGGATACCGCTAGAGCATTACCCGAAGGATTTTCAACAAGCCCTTCTTTTTTACTTTTACACCCTTGTGCATCTGTCACTTCCACTTCATAAGTTACATTCGGTGAGGCATAATTAAGGACAGAATCAGTAGAAACGATATTACGAGTAAAAATAAAATCCTCTAACACAAAATTGTATATCCTTGAACCAGGCTCTGTCCAAACATACTCGTAAGGAGGAATACCACCACTAGCTGAAGCAGCCAAGGAGCTTCCAACAAGTATATCATGACAAGTCGGACTTTGCGAAACAATATCAATTTGTATATCACAATCTAATTGTTCTATCATTACTGTATAATTAGCGATACAACCATTAGCATCAGAAAGTGTCAAATGATATTCGCCTGCGATCAAGTCAGTGAGATTAGAAGAAGTTGAGCCATTGGACCACTCATAAGTATAAGGAACTGCTCCGTTGTAGGTATAGGTAGAAATCGAACCGTCTGGATCGTTTGGCGTTGTCACGTCATGTACCGTAAATGTAGCTGCTAGGTTGCATGCTTCTGGCGGCAGGACTTCAATAATCACTGTGATTTGACAAGCTCCCGCGTCCGTCACTACTACACTGTAAGTATCAGGCATAATCTGATCAATAGAACTAGTAGTTGCTCCATTGGACCACTGATAAGTGTAAGGCGCAGTCCCACCACCTGGTGTGACCTCAATAGAAGCATCTGCACAACTACCACACGAACTAGTGGTAGCTAAATAAGTGACTGATAGATCGCATGCTACTTCATAGCCTATTGTTGCCACGCCAACTTGTTCACAGCCATTTTTATCCGTGACAGTCACTTCATAAGTACCTGGCAACAGGTTAGATGTATTTGCCGTAGTTGGTCCATTCGACCAATGGTACTGATAGGGGGCTGTACCGTTAGAGGCACTTACATTTGCTGTACCATCTGCACAAGTATTACAACTGGCATCAGTCGTATTTACAGTCAGATTGAGTGTGGGGTTTTGTTCTATCTCAACTTCTGCCGCATCTGTACAGCCATTAGCTGCTGTAACCGTAACTCGATATGAACCGACACTCAAACCATTAGTACTTTGTGTAGTAGCACCATTCGACCATTTATAAGAATAAGGAGTTGTTCCACCAGCTACATTGACTGTTGCCGTACCGTTGTCTTGTCCACAGCTTGTAGGAGTAGCAGTAGGACTTCCTTGAATAATTGGGCCACCACCAAAACTACTTCCAACGTGTATTTGTATAACTTTTTTACAGGAAACAAAGCTTTCATTTCCTGATAAACCGACGGGATATGCACCTCCATTACTTGTGATGGTAATAGAATAATCACCAGATTCTAATGAACCAATTCTTATATTATGATCTATACTAAAACCATCTCCAGTTGCACCATTTGGAATATCCGTTCTTTCCCAATCGTAGCTGTAAGAACTTGCATTGCTATTTAAGACTTGTACGGTGATGCTACCATAGGAAGGACTAGAGGAAAATGGATCGCAATCAGCGTCTGATACTATTACAAAAGTTTCTAAATTATCTTCTACTACTTCCACGCTGATGTTTTTGCTGCAATTATCTGCGTCTGTGAGTGTTACGCTATAAGTACCTGCGGGGGCTTCGGCAATATCTTTAGTAGTTGCACCATTTGACCAAAGGAAACTATAAGGTGCTCTACCACCACTTGCATTTAGAACAATCGCTCCGTCCACTCGCCCGCAAACAGCATTGGTTATATTCGCCGTGAGTTGGGGTTCTGGAGTATCTTCTATCAATACATCGTAGCTTTTGCTACAGCCGAGTGCGTCCGTGACGCTCACCGTGTAAGTATCAGGTGCTAAGGCACTGATGTGTTTGCTGCTTGCTCCTGTTGACCAAGCATAGCTGTAAGGTGGAAAACCACCCGTTACATCCAAGGTTATATAGCCATTATCCATAGAACAAGAGGCTGCATAGGCAGTTGGTGTAAGCTCAAAACTGGGAAGACGTTCTACTTCATAATCTCTAGTGAAAGCACAGTCTTCGCCATCGCTTACTGTCACAGTATAGGTACTTTCCTCTAAGCCACTCAAATCTTCCGTCGTTTGATCGTTATAAGACCACTTGTAGGTGAAAGTCACATTAGCTCGTTCCGTAGCGGTGACGGTCAAATCAATTGCGCCATTGTTTTCATCGCAAGAGGCATTAGTGATTTGAGCTTCAATGCTTGCATCACAAGCAAAATCAGTGGTGACACAATTTTCTGCGCCATCAGCAGCTTCGTAGGTGTCTCCTTCTAAGGTCGTTGTTCCTGTAGCAGTGGCGACATAAGCAAAACGTCCTACACCGTCGGTGGTGAGATCATGGATGACTTCATCGTTTTCTGCGCCTGCTTGTTTCAGCCAAAAAATACGCCCATTTTTATCGAATTTGGCGAAGAAAATATCCTTGCTGGCTTGCTCACTCACCAGTAGATCGCCTTCCGATGCATTGGTGAAATCACCCGTACCCGTAAATACACCCGCCACGGTCACATTGTCCTGCTCATCTATGACGATAGAAGTCAGGTTCATCCCATTACTCTTACCCACTCTTTCTGCCCAAAGCACCTGCCCACTTGGGCTGTATTTGGCAATGAAAGCCGCTTTCCCCAGGCTGCTCCCTGCTCGTAAAGGCGTTGTTAGTCCTTCCAGTGTGAAATCGCCCGTATAGTCGCCTGCTACGATGACATTGCCTTCGCTATCGGTGACTAACATGCTGTTTTCAAAATCTACATTGGCATCTAATACGCCTGTTTTCACCCACTCTGCTACCCCATCTGCTCGGTATTTGGCAAGGAACATGGATTGTTTTCCATCTGGCGTGTTAGTGGTGTATTCGTCGAAGGTGGCAGGGCCAGTGATGTAGCCTGTGGTGAAGATATTTCCAAAATTATCTACATCTATGGATAATGCTTCATCTATACCGCTTCCTCCTGCCTGTTTCGACCACTCAGGATATCCATTGCTATATAGTTTTGAAACGAAAATATCTTGGCTTTCACTATTTAGTGTATTTAAGCCCAACTCAATTTCTTGATTAAAATATCCAGTGACATAAGTCTTATCTGATTTTCCAACACTAACATCATTTGCTACATCATCTCCTGATCCCATAAATTGTCTAGTCCAAGCAATCTCGCTATTGTGATAGTATTTTTGCACAAAAATGTCTTGTCCTGTATTTGACTCGGATTCCGTAAAGTATCCCGTAGTAAACACATTGTGTGCATCGGTATCTATATTTTTACTTTTAATCTCGGTGTACGTTCTATCAGTTGCTTCTATCCCAAACTCTGTTTTTCCACCAAGATATTCATTATCAAAGCTTAAATTACTCAGACTGAAAGTTTCCGTATTATTAGTTTTGTAGATAGATTGGTCAGAAAATCCATTGACTGAAAAAGACGTAATCCCCAGTTTATCATCTTCGTCACAATCATCGATTGGTCTGACAACAGGATTTTTATCCTTAATCTGGTAACATACTTCAAGGGGAACTTCATATCGTTCTACTTCTTCCTCATCACAAAGAGTGCATAGATCACATCTTAGAAAAGGAGGCTCCGTGCCAACAAATATAGTTCTATACTCAGGTTGAGTATTTGCATCATATATTCTCCTAACAACTTCACCCGATAGTGGACATTTGAATACTTTTACACATGTTTGACTACCATCAAAATTAGTACCTACTTCATAGCTCTCTTCTAACTCAAATGTTGTTTCTTCTCCTATCCTGTAAACATGTCCCATATATCTTCCCCCAACAAAAAGCCTTGTAACGCAATAAACAACATCACCACATTCTGTATTTACAGTGCATATATCATCGGAAGTGAAATGGTATAAGCTTTCATCAATAACCTCACCGTCACAATATAAAACTAAATCACATTGCTCTGAATTTGGATCAGGATTCTGTATGACTGTAATCTTACGAACATCTACATCTAGTAATCTTCCTGTTGAAGTACAATAGTATCTTCTCCTACAAAATAGTCTTTCCGTGACATCAATAGAATAATAATTCTGACACTGGCTAGGTACAGAGGAAATAGCACCATAAGGAGCAACAAATATATCTTCTATCCTTTCCTCGTAATCATTGCTACCATCAGAACTTGCAGTTAGCGTGAATGTTGTCTCACTTCTACATCCTAATTGATCAATTACTAGTATACTTGTCTCTCCCTCACAGGCATGATCATGATAAGGCTGCATACTTTGACCATTTGAGGTTATGGCATACCAGTCTTCATCACTTTCATGCTTCCATAAATATGCATACGGTCCAGTACCTCCCTGTATATCTATCGGCTTTGGTTGTCCGTTACTGTTTCTACCTCCTATATATCCTAATCCCCAACAAACATCAAATCCTTCATTTTCTACAATTTCATTATCTGTAATTCCCATACAAGAGGCGTCAACTTCTCCATCAATTTGTATGACGTCACATACAATGACTCTTTCCGTTGCTTGATTGCCACATTTATCAGTCACAATCAAAAAGTATTCACCTGGTGCAAGTAATGATAATTGCAGATTGTTTGAATGGAAGCCCCCTGGTCCTGTCCACTGATAGGTGTAGGGAGGAATACCTCCCGATATATCCACATCAATATCTCCATTAGATGCACCTGTACTGGTTACATCTGTTGCATTGGCATTAATCATTATAGGTGGTGTGTGATGTTACCCCAAAAATTAGGACAAAGAGCTAAGACAATAATTTTTGCTAACTTTGGGAAAAATGAAGCGCAGGAATTTCACATCAAGATTCAAGACAAAAGTGGTATTGGCGTCTTTGAAAGAAGACAAAACATTG
>JBCCRX010000091.1:0-17922 GCA_039201015.1 Bacteroidota bacterium
AAGACTAAACAAAATAAACTCGCCCTAAGTATTGTTTTTCAAGCTTTTATTCACGGGCTGGGCCAAGCTTCAGCTCTGATTAGCACCTTGTTTTGGCTCATACAGTATTTTGTTTTTAACGCCTTTTTGGCACTTTTTTCATTAAAAGAAATTAGGTCGATTTTGATAATTCCTCAAAAAAATTCAGACAACCAATTTAATTCTGACTATGCAGTGAAAAACCTCTTTTTGGACAGAGAGAAAAAATCAAAATTTTCAATTCTGATTTTTTCTCTCTATCCAAGGGTATAATTGAAATTTTTCTGCGAAAAATTTCAATTACGTACATGGTTTCTACTGTAAATGTATTTTTTCAAAATCAATTTCAGCGAAACGTCAGTGATTATGCAGTAGAAAATATCTTTTTGGAAAATCTTATTTCATAAAATTTTTCAAAAAGAGGACGCTCTGTTTAAAGAGATAATTAAAGTTTTTCGTAGAAAGATTTCCCTTTTGGAGGCTTTCTGTCCACCCGAAAGACTTCTTCAAATACAAAATTAGCATTATGGAGGGAACACTTATCATTTTAGTATTGGCTTTGTTTGCGGGCATGCTTTTTTTGAATTTTTACTTCCGCGTAAAAGTCTTAAAAACCTACAAAAAATTGGTGCGCAATGGCGTAGAATTTGGCGCAAAACACTTTCTGGATCAAGAGAAAATGGAAAAAGAAATTTATCCACGCTATCCGCACATGCGCGAAGATATAGATACTTTCGTTCGCCACATTCGTTATTCTGTAAAAATGGCGACGGTACTAACAGCTTTAATTACGCTATTTGGAGGTATATTAATGTATTATAGGAAAGGGTAAGTAAGTACTTTTGCCTATTTGTTTAAGCTGTTTATTCGTTTAAGTCGTTTACAGTAGTTCCCGATCTAAAGTAAACGCAAACAGACATTTGAAGTTTGCGGTTAAACAAAAGCTCATTTTTGGCTCAACAAACAGCACTTTAGCTAAAAAAAACTTCAAAAGTCTAGACTACGATTTTTTAGATCAGGAACTTATTCTGTTGAACTATTGAACGATAATTTTTCGTAATGTATAAAATATACATTACGAGTATCTTGTCTATATGTGACTTAGTTTCAAATCTTGTTGGCATCGAACCAATTCAAATTGAACACACCTGTAGTCAGCGACTTACACATTAAAGAAAATTATTGCTCAGTAGAATACCAGGAACTACTAAATCGTTTATTTGTGTAAGTATAATTAATTGATATTGAATATATTAAATCAATTGACGGCTATCCTTCTAGGATTGTAATGCTAGCTAAATATGTGACCTAAAAGTCGTGCTCTTAATTACTGGCACTAGATTCGCTAAATTTCAAAGATTTAGTAAATCTGCGCTACCAAAACGACATCTTGATAACCTATTTGCCTCTCGGTTTGGCACTATAACCAAAAATAAAAATATGCGCTTCACCCAACACAAAATATAGCATGAAACATCTACGAATTAATGGTCATTCTCATCTCCTACCCTATCCAGAACAGATTCCGAACTATCTTAAGGAAAAAGAAATCTTTTGGATAGACGAAGGGCGACAGCATATGCTACAAAAAAATTGGCGGCGACCCGTGACCGATTCTAGTTTCTTCCTAAATGAAAAGCTAGAATGGATGGAGCGCAATAAAATTGACCATGCAGTCGTGCTGAATCTATCGCAGCTCTATGGTAACGGATTGCGTATCCATGACATGAAATACGCACTTCGCTTTCAGAACGATTTCAATGCACGGGTGCAACACGATCATCCAAAAAAGTTTACTTGTGGTTTTGTGGTACATGCTGGCTTCATAGACGGCGCGTGTTGGGAAATAGAACGCTGCGTGGAGGAATTGGGCTTACGAGTACTTTGTGTACCCACGCATTATATGGATTCGATTGGTACTTGGCGCGGTATTTTTGACAAAGAGACTGCCCCCATTTTTAAATTGGCAGATAAATACAAACTGGCAGTAGAAGTGCATCCCTACGATGGCGAAAAATTCATTCATTTAGAAAATACAGCTTGGCGTTTTCACTTGATTTGGATGTTGGCGCAGTGTGCTGATGCCTATCATTTTTATACACTGGATGGTTTGTACGATCAATATCCAAATATCCGAATTTGTTTCGCACACGGCGGGCAATTAAATCATCTAAACATCGGTAGAAGGACACAAGGCTTCGATGGAAGACCTGATCTATTTCAAGGAAAAACACGTCCAAGAAAAGCCATTGGGCATCCCAATATTTATTTTGATACGCTGGTGCACGACACTTTTTCTCTGGAACTGATGGTTCGCCGTCAAAAAGGAACGGATCAAATCATTTTGGGTTTGGATGATCCTTATCCTTTGGGAGAGATGGAAAGCGAAGCACAATCTTCTTATCCTGGAAAGCTATTGGATTTGGCAGTGGAGGAAGGAATCATTGACGCACGGCAGCACCAAGAAATTTGGTGTGATAATGTGATTCGTTGGTTGTGTGGAAATGATTCAGCCACTTTTTTGAGTCGAATTGCAGAACAAATACCACATCAGTAAGGCTAAAATGTACTTTTTTGTATCATAGAGGAAAATAAAAATGCAAGCATCAATAAATTGATGAAACTTTAACAAATAAAATTTTATTTGGGTATTTGTAACCTAATAGAAGGTTTATTCGACTTACAGATAGCAGAAATCTACAAATCTGAAAACACCAAAAAAGACAAAATTATATATCCTATTCACCGTTTTCAGCATTGTGAATAAAAGGAACAAATAGGGTGCAAAAGGAGTTGAAGTAGTACAATGTGAATCTAAAAAATAGATGTATTTTCAACTCGTTATAGAATCGTTAATACCTTCTCAATTTTGCAACCTATTGAATATGATCTTGTCATTATATCAGAAATCACTTACTAAAAAAATAGCCGCAAGTGAGTTTGCGCTATCTGAAAAACTTATACCTATGAAGGATTACCCGATTGTTGTGCTCGTACTGTGTTTTTTCAGTGCGGGCCAATTTTTATTTGCCCACAACAGTTCTATCACTAGCTCTCCAAGTAGTACATTTTCAACAACTTATACAGATAAAGAAAGTATAGAAAATGCCCTGCTATCCAATATATGGTATCAAGGTGATTTGGAGTTGCATTTTGCAGAAAGTGGGATAGTGAGTATCACTGATGTCAAAAATGCTCAAAGAGACAGTCGCGCTTGGCGCCTGGAAAAATCAGGCAACACACATCTATTAAGAATAGCTAACGGAAAGTGTGACGAGCTAATTTATCGGATCGAAAAAGACGGCGATCGCTACCAATGGATCAATACGGTCACCAATCTTCCAGTGGAAGTAAATGCTGCGCCTTTTGAGATGAAAGCCGAACGTACAAAAGTACATCAAAGCTTAATCGGAACTTGGCGAAGTAGCATTTATCCAAGTACCGTGATTGAGAACTTGAAAGGACTGAAGGATGTCACTATCATGAGTGCAGATTTTAAGTATATTCTGGAAGCAGACGGCTCTTTCCGTAAGATTGTTTACATCAATAGAGAACAATATTTCGTCGCAAACGGACTTTGGCAACTATCAGAAGATAGCAAAGAACTCGTATTGCACTTCCTGCAAGACGATTGTTCTTATACCACTCGATCTGCGGAAATCAAGTTGATTGCTCTGGATGAATTGGTGCTAGGACAAGCCTTAGCATTTTCTGATCTGGAAGAGAAAATTTGCGAGAAGCGTAAGACTTTTTTCTATAATAAACAATAGCGTTTAAACTACAGACTTAGTTGCAAAGCTCCTTCCAAAGAGCTTTGTAACTATATAAACATGTTCAATCATTAGAGATAAAAAACCCAAACAAACCTGTCCACCTTAGGCGTGAGGCGCGACCAACAAACAATTAGTTCCTCACCACTTTAAATCATCCTCTATTGTTCCCTTTTCTTGCCGATAAAATGCCTTCGTAAAGGCGCGTTCCTTCTGGCGTTCCAAAATTAACTTAGCAATGCTCACATTCGTAGCTTCTAAATTGAGTGGAGAAAGCGCGTGGCTGACCAATTCTTCTGAAATATCCATTCGATACATCATGCTCATCAAGTACTCCTTACGTTCCTCTAGTAGGTAAGCAGTGTAATCCGACAGCCAAAGCAAGAGTTCCTGTTCTTCATCGGGCAACTCTTGCTTCGTCAACTGAAATTCTTTTACAATTAATTCTTTTACCGTTTTCATGGAGAGTGAGAAGTCAGAAGTTTGAGGTCAAACGAGACGAGCAGCATAGCTAAAAGCCAATATCTAAAATTCAAACACATCAATTTGCCTGCACCACCAAACGCTTCGTTCTTAAAGCTGTTTTACTTTGAACTGTAACAAAATAAACGCCACTGCTCAAATGCTCAGGATAAAAATAAGTTTGATTCCAACCCTTCATGGCGTACTGCTGATGCAAATGCGTTACTAGACGACCATTTAGATCAAATATTTTCACTGCCACGTATTCTTCTTCTGGACTAAAAAAGCGAATGGAGGCTTGATTGAATACGGGATTGGGTGTGACTTCTATTTTCATCTTTTCTGCTGTGCTTACATCCTCTCCTCTGTTTTCTGCCACCATTTCATCTTCTGACGAAGAAGCACTCACACATCCACCTATTTTCGCTGTGAAATCCACACCATTCAAAGCCGTAAATCCAGCTCGTAGAGTAATAGAATTACCCGCATCAAATACAACGGGTGCGCTTGCACTAATATTCACACCGCTGCCACCTATAACGGTCTCTATGTCATTGGCTGCTTTATAAGTGCCACTGCTTACGGTGACGTTGCTATACGTGATAAAGTCTTCACAAGTCACACCACCGTCCGACATGGGCGCACTTGCAATATCAATGCTAATATCCGTCAGACTACAATCGCCTGTCGTTACAGTATTGGCGTTGAGTTGAGTGGCACTAGTGTTGGTCAGCGTACTGATGTGGGTATTGACATTAGTGCCTGTACTAGAACCATCGCCATCGTATATCCATTCTAGATTGGTGGTCACACCTGCATTCAAAACATCAAAACAGATGCGAGCAATGCCCGTCGTGATACTACAATCAGTTTGTCCTACCAAAGTTGTTTCTGAAACACCATTCGCAAAGTCGTAAACAATTCTCACATCCGCCACATCGCCTAGCCCAGGCTGATTCAAAGCGGTCGTCGTCACTACACTCACGCTGTATTCGCTGTTCAGATAGCTTTGAACGCTTCTTGGATTGGCGAGAACACTTTCATCGAAATCAAATAGGAGATTGGAGATGCCCAAAGTGGCAGTAGAGGTGTAGGAAAGCTCTAGCTCAACGCAGAGTTCCGTAGGCGATCCAACATTGTCCACTTCGGGATTGCTGAAATGAATATTAAAATCTTGTGCCTGCAATTGAGCGGAAGCACAAATTAGAAGAAATATAAAAAAGCGATTCATAATTATTTTTTAATGGAAGTTTTGAAAAGGATCAGATAAGAAAAATCAATATGCAGAAGTTAGAAGTCAGGCTGGACACTTAAATTAGTCAG
The DNA here is from genome assembly GCA_039201015.1 of Bacteroidota bacterium. Taxonomy (GTDB): domain Bacteria; phylum Bacteroidota; class Bacteroidia; order Chitinophagales; family Saprospiraceae; genus JAAUTG01. The sequence continues at coordinate 5,574 of JBCCRX010000091.1, forward strand.
GAATTTGTGAAGTCTTACCTAAATTGGGGAAAAGGAAATAGTTCAGATCAATGGCATTGATGACACCATCCAGATTGAGGTCTGCGCCACCATTCACATCATAGTCCGTGAGTTGGCTGTTAAAATTGAGCCAGTCAATCGTCGTAGCATCATCATCCGATAGTGCATCATTGTAGTCATTCATATCCACATCGCCGTCGCCATCCACATCGCCTGCAGGTAGCAAAGCGACGCCTCCAACTACTACTCTAATATCTGTTCCGAAAACCGCCATATTTGGGTCGGTAAAATCAACTACGGTTGGCGTACTGCTTTTAGCTAGGTTGTTTTGAGTTGCCTTCACATCTTGTGCGGATGATGCACAAATGAAAGAAATCACAAATAGAATGGAAAAGAAATATTTCATACTGCTTTTTTTTGCATAGTTTAAGTTCGAGAAAAAGCTAGTAATCAGGTGTGACAAATTAAGCACAATAGATTGATAATCAGTTGATTGAAAATAGCATTAGCGGACTGTCGTCAAATTTGCTCTTTCAAACTACTGAAGCTTATTCTCGACTGGCAAGATATAGAGAATGTCGCAGATTTCAAATCTCCTTAACAATTATACCCAAATGTAAGTATTTTTTGGTCTTAGGCATTTTACAAAATCGTTGAGTAGCCCCGCAGGATTATGCTACAGGGGCGAAATATACTAGAAAATCGTATCAAACACTTACAAAATAAAGAGTTTGGTATTCTAAAGTAAGTGGAATGTTCTTACAAAAGAGAAAAGAACGGAACACAAACAACTGCTCAAAGACTGCTATTGGAAGCTTGCTGTATCATCGGTAATTTTAGCAAAAAATTATTTTCTATGCGAAAGTTACCAAAACTACGCTTCAATTTGAAGTCCCCAAAATCGAAAACAGAAACATTAATTTTTCTTGTTTTTCGCTACAGAGGACATAAATTGCTCTATTCTACTGGCCTAACAATATTACCCAATGATTGGGATACTAAGGCGCAACGTCCATTTGAAAAAGAGACACGTAAAGACCTATGGGCGTTGTACCGTAAATTGAACAACTTAGCTACAAGTTGTAAGAAAATTTTCATTGAATCTAACTACGGTGATATTACAATTACCAAATTTAAAAAACTTTTAGTTCTGGAGAATGAGGATACATACCAACCAACTAAAAAAACTCTCGCTATTCCGAAAAGACTAGAATTCTTGGAATTTTGCGATTTAGAACTTACAGAGATGAAGGCAACAGGCATGAATAAGACCTCTATTCGAGGATTTAAATTACATGCCAATATTCTAAAGAAATACGCCAAAGAAGAAGGTACATTTACCTATGAAGATGTTGATTGGGAATATAGACTTAAACTTATTGATTGGCTAACTAAAAGAGATATCCAACTAAGTTACGGCAATAAGACACTTAAAGTTTTGCGGATGTTCTTGGAACGTGCAAAAAAGAAGAAAATTCATGCCAATTCAAATTATAATGGGAGTGGCTGGCTTATTCCTCGTACAAAGGCAAAAGGTCAGATCATCTTTCTGACACTTCGTGAATTACAAATTCTGGCAGACTTAGATTTATCAAGTAAACTAGAAAAAGTACGTGATCTATTCTTAATTGGGGCTGGAACAGGACAACGTTTTAGTGACTACTCTAAATATGAGCCTCATAACTTCTATGTTTCAGATCAAGGCATTCCAATACTTTATGTTGTTTCTCAGAAAACGCATACGCCTGCTAAAATTCCGTTGAATATCTTCCCGTGGCTAATGCCTGTCTTAGAAAAGCATAGCTTTTCTTCTCCTAAAATATCCATGCAGAAATTTAACTTATGGATAAAAGAAATCTGTGTGCAAGCTGGATTTGATGCTAAGATGCTGAAAATTGACCAGTTTATGGGAAGAAAGCCACGAGTAGAAAAAAGGTATGTCTCTAAATACCAAGAAGTGGCTTCCCATACTTGCCGAAGAAGCTTTGCTACTAATCTATACAAAATGGGATACCGTCTTGCTCAAATCATGCCAATGACTGGACATTCATCTGAAAGTCAGTTGAGAGAATACATTGGTCTCGATAATGAGGAGAATGCTGAAAATATTGGATTAGAAATTCTAAAGAAAGGAGGGCATACAATATCACAAAGCGGCTGGTATAAAAATCTCGCTCACACACAAAAATAACAAACATGTCACAACATATCGTCAACCAAGATTTCCTAAGTGCGATCAACCGCCTTCGGAAAATATTGCCGACATTATCCTTTGGGCTACTGATCGGTACTTATCTTATTTCTGCGATTATAATGGGCATTTTTCATGCCCAGAAGGCAGAGAATATTGGATTTACCATTGCCGCTTATCTCGTTCCCTTGGCAATTCAAATGGGCAGAGGAACATTGGTATTCTTTTTCCAGTTGAACCCCGCTCGTATTCAAAATCGCTTATCTATGGGGGTTATAGCAGCCAGTGCTTTATTAGTATTTTCTCTATTGGAAGCTTATCTGGTGCTTTCACCCTACGGCTATTCTTGGATTATTTCCGTTTGTACACTGATGATTATTGGCTGGGTTATTGAAATAATGATTTTGAAAGAAACGGTTTTTGCAACCCAAGTAGAGTTATATAACAATCCAGACGCTTTGGTGGAACTCAAAACCTTCTATCGAACAAGATCAGAGGTGATAGATTTCGTTGAAGGGAAAATTCCAATAGAGCCCCCTACTCCAGATGATGTTTTGATAGAAATATCCGAAGAAAATAGAGCCTATCAATTACTGAAAGAACTCAATCAACATTTGGAGGGAAAGGGGGAACGCCCGTTCGAGTTGAGCGAACAGAGCAAGTTGAACGGGCATCAAGCGTAGCATCGGAGTTCCCCGTATTTTATGGGGTACATCTGGACAAAAGTGATCCACATTTGGCTTTTAATCTGGCTCGACTGGAAAAACGCTTTAAGCAGCGTTACGAAAGTTCCGTTGAAAAAAACTTAAAGCGTCAAAAGATGGGAAAGCCCCTTCACCAAACCACCCTTCAATCTATGGAGGACAATCAGAATCGGATGCAAATGGTACAGGTTTTAAGATTTATATATTTTAGACGAAAAAAAGAGGAATGAGCCATAGGTTTACATCAATGTGGTGGAATTCCACCACATTGATGCTATGGGTAAGAGCTAGTAAGAAATCCCCTCCTCCCGACTATTTGACCGATCAAAACTTTGCTTGATCCTCGCCTCCATTTGAGCATCTTCTCTGGAAGCGGTAATCAAACTAGAAGTATCTTGCTGGGCAGTGGTCTGTTCGGCTTGTTTCCAATAGGCAGTATCTAGCGTCTTCTGCTCACGCTCCTTTTCAGGTGCTTTGATCTCAACGGTAAATTCTTCTTCCTCGGTTTGCTCTTGCTCTACTTTTATTGCTTCTTGTTGCTCTTCTCTCATTCCATATTCCTGTATAAAATCCTGCCGTACTTCTTCTAATATTTCCGCCAATTCTGCGTGTCTTTGTACATCAATTCCAGATTCTAAGTTAAAATCATCTTTTGCTTGGTCTTGGATCGCTTCCTGCTTTTGCTCCTGACGACCCGATGCGACATCAAAGTTCCACCTTGCCTTTTCCTTTTGGGCAGCTAGTCTTGCTTCCCTATCATTGATCTGTGGGTTTTGATCTTCGATCAGGAGCACTTCCTCCTGTTCATTGGCTGCTTCCTGTTCCTCTTGGTAAGTCAAAAGTCTTTGTTCTTCCTCCTCCAATAAGGAAAGTACATAGTCTCTATTTCCACCAAATTCTTCAAATATATCGGCTTCCATAAGTCTGACTTGTTCTTCCGTTCGCCTATCTACTTCCTCTTGAATTCTTTGCTCAAAAGCTTCCAAACGATTTTCATTGGCAGCTTGGGTATTGTATTGGTCTCTGTCCGCTTGCCTAAAGCCAGTCAATCTTGCGCCCATTTGATTCCAAAAAGTAGATTGCGTATTAGCAGCATTGATTTGATCTAGTTCTTCTTGACATTCTTGCCGAACTTGCGCATCTAAATTTTCTCTCACCTCTTGCATTTGTATGCCATAAGCTTCTAATAATTCTCTCAAATATTCCCGATCCATATTGACAAATATTGTTGTTTGATAATAAACTAAAGACTCAACCTTCAATTTAAGCGATTAGCCAATACGGGATTTTGGAAAAGGCATGATAACTCAAAACGACAAACGGAAAATACAGGAATTTACGACCGCCACAGATTGGACAGTTGCCGACTGGGAGGATGAAAAAGAAGTCGGTAGCCTTTTGGATATTCTAAAAGCCTTTAATGACGATCCCCAAACAGCCATTGAATATTGGAATAAGGCGGATCAAAAAGCGAACGCAGCCATGCGAAAAAATTATTCAGATCGCCTTGCTGAAATTGGATTCTCGACCGATAAGAAGATTTCTAACACCGCCCTACTCGCTTATTTTGATAACGATCAAACGGGCGAAAAAATCACCGTTCGGAATGTCAAAAATAGACGCTGCGGTTATGATTTCACTTTCAATGCGCCCAAAAGTGTGTCGGTTGTTCATGCCATTACCAAAGATGAGGACATTCTTTTGGCGCATCGAAAAGCAACAAAGCTGGCAATGTTGGAAGTAGAAAAAAACATGCAAACCCAAGCGTGGGACGGTAAAGAAAAATACTACGAGAAAACAGCTAATTTACTCTACGCCAATTTTGAACACCACCTCACCCGACCTGTGGAATACGAAATAAATGGTGAAAAGCAATATATACCTGATTGTCATTTACATGCGCATTGCTACGTCATTAATGCTACTTGGAATGCAGATAAATCGCGTTTTCAAGCCATAGAGATCAGCAACATCAAACGAAGTGGCATCTATTACGAAGCCCTTTACCAAAACCATTTAGCAGAAGAATTGCGCAAAGTGGGTTATGCAATCGAAAGGAGCAGAAATGGTTTTGAGATTGCAGGCGTTTCCCAAGCTATTCGAGATAAATACTCCAATCGCACCAAAGAAATCAATCTCAAAGCCCAAGAAAAAGGTATCATTTTTGATAAAGAAAAAGATCAATTGGGCGCAAGAACACGGGTCAAAAAGAACAAAAGCGTCTCTGAGGAAGTCATGGAAGCGCATTGGAATGATCGGCTGAGTGCGGCGGAAAAACAAGCCTTGTATGACCTAAAAGACAAGGCGCGGGCTGATGAAAAAGAAAAGGAAAATTTGAGTGTAGAACAAGCCCTAGATCGTTCCCTGCTCCACTATATGGAGCGAAAATCGGCTGTGCCAGAAAAGCAAGTAATTGGCTATGCTTTGCGATTGGGCATTGAGCAATTTAGCGCAGATGACTTGCAAGCAGAGATTGATCGGCGCAAAGAAAAGGATGTGATTTCGGGCGAGAAAAATTCTGATACCTATTTGACGACCAAAGCCGCTTGGCTAGCAGAACATCGGATGAAAGCATTTGCTACGCATACTCGCTTTCAATTTGAGGGCTTGAATCCTGAATATCAACCCAAGCAAGATTTCCTGAACAAAGGACAGCGAGAAGCGATCAATCATGCGCTGACTTCCGAAGATCAAGTCATCATCATTGCGGGTGGTGCGGGCGTTGGAAAAACCACTTTGATGCAGGAAGTCAAGTCAGGCATTGAAGCAGGCGGCAAGAAAATGTATGCCTTTGCCCCTTCTGCCGATGCTTCCAGAGGGGTGCTTCGAGATAAAGGTTTTGAAGGTGCAGAGACCATAAAAAAACTGCTCAATCAAGAGAATTTACAGCAGCAGCTAAAAGATCAAGTCCTTTTGATTGATGAGGCGGGCATGATTGGTAATCAGACCATGAATGATATTTTCAAAGTGGCGCAAGAACAAAATGCAAGGGTCATTCTATCGGGCGATTGGAAGCAGCATACTTCGGTGGAAGCTGGTGATGCTTTGCGTCTTTTGGAAAAAGATGCGGAATTGCCCGTTAGTCGGGTAGAGGAAATCGTGCGCCAACAAGATAAAAGTGCTTACAAGCAAGCCGTGAAAAATTTATCAGAAGGTAAATTGGAGGCGGCTTATCAGACTTTGGATAAAATGGAAGCGATCAAAGAGATAGAAGAAAAAGAGGAAAGACACAAACAAATCGCTAATGACTATTTGGATGCCATTACCGCCAGTGGCATCAAGCAAAAAGAGGGCACTTATAGAGATCGAACCGCTTTGGTCGTGTCTCCTACTCATGCCGAAGGAAAAGCGATTACGGAAGCCATTCGCGATAAAATGAAAGAAAAAGAGCTGATCGAAAAGGAGGAACAGCAGTTTAAAGTCTATCGCTCGCTGTCCTTCACGGCGGCTGAAAAGCAAGACCACATCAATTACAAAAGCGGCATGTTTGTGCAGTTTTATCAAAAACACCAACAATTCAAAGCTGGCACTACACATCTAATTACGGGCATCAACGAAGCGGGAGAGGTGTTGGTACAGCAAAAAGGACAAACACTCATCCAAAGCCTACCTTTGGAGCAATCGGATCGCTTTGAGATCTTTGCGCAGGAAAAACTTTCACTTGCCAAAGGCGATTTATTGCGGATTACGGGTAATGGACAAAGCCAAGATCGGCAGGCTTTGAACAATGGCGAAAGCTACAAAGTCAAAGATTTTACGCCAACAGGTGATATTGTTTTGGAAGACGGCAAGGTGATGAGCAAAGACTATAAACATTTCAATTTGGGTTATTATCGCACTTCTCATTCGGCACAAGGCAAGGATGCGGATGATGTTTTCATCGCGCAGAGTGCCACCTCTTTTGTAGCGAGTAATCAAAAGCAACATTATGTTTCTGTTTCTAGGGGTGTGGAGCGTTGTGTGATTTATACTGATGATAAAGAAGCCTTGAAATGGGCGGTATCGAAAGATGCTGACCGTATGAGTGCGGATGAGGTGCTAAAAAACAGCCAAGATCACAGTGCCACCTTTTTGAAATCCTATTTACTGCGTGAACAAGAACAAACTGCGTTGAAACTTCAAGAGCAAAGTAGTCAAAAACGATCTGAAACACATAAAGAATATGAGCATTTATTCAAACCAGAACGATCATTGGGGGCGACTACGGCAAGAGATGAGGACTACAGCCTCGGCTTCTAAATCGTCGACACTATCGGACACCGCCAATGAAAATATGCACCCTCCTCTGGATGCCAATGCGTTAATCGAATTGGCAATAGAAGGAGAAACCGCAGCTAAGCTACGCTTGGAATTTGCGAATGGCAATCGCTTTTTCTTTCCGTATGCCTATATGCTCCAAGTGGAGTATATCAATACCAAAGGAGAGCTAAAGCTCTATACCGCTCAAAAAGAAATCACGATCAAAGGGCGAGGCTTGGATCAGCTGGAGGAACTGCTTTATGAGAATATGGTCAAAACCATTAAGCAAAGCAAAATCGCGCTGGTGAAAGAGAAAAGTATGTTGTTTGTGAAGAGTATTGAGGTGGTGGATCGGTTCTGAGAGTGAAAATCTCATTTTAGCTTGATAAATTAGTTACTTCTGCATACTTAGAATTTTTCTTGACGGCTAACCTTCCTAACTCATTCGCAGATTGACTAACATACATATTACTCATTCCTATTATTTCTCCGTTAGTTGCTTTGAGTACAAAATAAAATTCTCCATTTTTAGCAGTTTTTTTCTCAAACCTATCGTCTAATATAGCATTTTTTTTCACTGCTTCAATTCCATTCTTAGCTGATTCTAAGGAAGTATAACCTTCACTCATTAAGACAATTTCACCGTTTGTAGACTTCAGGCGAAAACGAAATTCTCCTTTTTTGTCTTTATATACCTCAAATTTAGCCATTATCTAATTGCTTTATGAGTTCCAAAATAAATAAATCGACTACTTCAATCCAAGATTTAATTTTCTTTAAACTTAAAGAAGAAAATCTGTGGTATCCACTTCCTGCATCTAAGCTTTTATCCGCTTGATGTACTATCTTATGGCGTCTAGTAATCATTTCATCTAAGTCTGATAAAAGATTTTCTATTTCTATAGTCTTTTCTATGCCTATGGAAGTTATTGCAGCAATAACTTCTGTTGAATTATTAAAGCTTTCTCTGTCTAGGTATTGATGAACAGATAATTTAATTAATTCATCAACTGTTTTTCCTCTGTGTTTTGATACATCGCCTAAGTTGAATTTAGGAGATTTTTCAAATTCTTCTTCTTTATACAAAGGAATCTTGTTCAAATGTATGCTACCTTGGAGAGGAAGCCTTAATTTCATTGTGCTTCTTAAAAAATCTTCAAAAGTAGCATGTAATAGTACAACCGTAACCCTTAGCAAATCTACAGAACTCGTTGGTTTTCTTCCTTGTCTTAGAGGAGTGATTTTCTCATAAAGGGTTACTAAGTTATTTATCCTGCGGAAATTGCTATCTAGCACTACTGTAATATCATCTATATTTAACGTTCTCACTTATTTGAAAATTCATGATTTAGGTAAATAGCTAACGTTTGTACGGTCATAATGTTAGAGGGGTCTGAATTATGCACCCTCCTCTGGATGCCAATGCGTTAATCGAATTGGCAGTAGAAGGAGAAATAGCTTCTAAGCTATGGCTGGAATTTGCGAATGGTAATCGCTTTTTCTTTCCGTATGCCTATATGCTTCAAGTGGAGTACATCAACACAAAAGGAGAGCTAAAACTCTATACCGCTCAAAAGGAAGTTAAGATCAAAGGGCGTGGCTTGGATCAGCTAGAGGAACTGCTTTATGAAAATGTGGTAAAAACCATTAAGCAAAGCAAAATCGCACTGGTGAAAGAGAAAAGTAGGTTGTTTGTGAAGTCTATTGAGGTGGTGGATCGCTTTGAGAAGCGAACAAAGATTATATTAATTAATGAGCCTACTCCGAAAAAGATCAGGTTTTTCGAAATCGTGAAATTTTATTTTGTTTCATACTTCTAGAAAAAATAAAAGTGAAGATAGAATTGAATTAAAAAATTAAATTTCAATAAAAATCAATTTACATTTTCTCGGAGTGGACTCATTAATGAATAGTTTTCAATATCGTTTCTAAAGAGGGCTAAAAGAGACTGAAACTACATTTTTCAGAAAAAAAAACATAAGTATTTTTCTTTATACGAAACTTGATTTCTGAATTATACGTAACTTATGTGTAAAAATAAAATATGTATCAAGAATCAGATATTCCGAATTTCGAGATAGTATTTCAAGAATATAAAAATTTGTACCAAAACATAGAAAAAGCTATTAATGCTCAGACTAGCATTATGGGCATTATAGATTTATATGGCTTAAGGCATCAATTTAATTTCTTTGATTTAAAATTGCGGTTATCTTTTTCAATAAATAGCATTGGATTAAATCAAGACTATATGCAAAGAAAAACAGGTGATTTAAAATTATGTCATCTAATGCTGTATAAGTTCAATGATTTATGGTTTGCGTATGAGGCATTTGTTAAGCTTTACGGAAAATTCAATGGACAAAGTATACAAAGTAATAAAAAATGGTTGGAAAACGAAAAGTATTCAGCTTGCTTGAATACAAATGAAGTTCAGGAAGCTATAATCAGAGCAAATCAAGAGTTAAACTCTAAGTTTAATACTCCAGCGCATAGGCAATCTCTGGATGATTACATAGACTACTGCATTTCGCAATCAAACAACAAAAGTCAAAAAAATAGATTGACAACGTTATCTAATAAAATTGACATTCCAAATAATATTTCTGATTTAAGTATAACTGATTTGTTATCCTTAGCATTTGCAATGAGAAATAATTTCGTTCACAATGGAGAAACTACGGTAACTACTCCTGAACTTCATTATAGAAAGAAGAAAGATTCAATAATCATCTTATATGAGTTACTGGCAATAGTTACATTAAGATTAACATCAAAAATGATAAAGGATAAGGTCGATTCCTACTCCATGAGAGGATGATTTTTTTCATGTTGTGATTACCTAATTTTGCATTCCTTACATTACACTATTAGGAATAGTGCAATGCTTTTTGACCAAAATTACCCATTTTCAGTACTTTTTCCTTCGCTTTTGTTTGCTTCACTGAACATTACTAAAAGAGTAACGTAACCAACTATCCAACTTATCAGAAAAAAGTAGGAGGTTTTATTATTTTGTATCGCTATACCCTGAATATGTTTTGTTCTATCAAAATTTGAGATAGTAGTTCATAAGCCTCATTTTGGCTTTCACTATGTTCGTCCTCAAACCTCCTCCAAACAAAATTAGCCACCCAATCAATAAATTGTAAGCGTTGATTGTGGTGGCTTTCCGCTGCTTGGTAGTGAATATTGGTATTGGATTGAAGCTCGCACCAGAGTTTGTGCTTAATCAAATCAGCACAACTATTTTGACTACCACTTGGTACACTGCGTTTATCAGGAATGATCTGAACTTGATGAAGATTTTTGATGGTCGGACAAAGAATGGATTGCACCATATGATTGTAGAGGATATTGCTATTATCCGTGCCTTGCAAGATGGTTGGCACATCTGCCTTTTTGATTGTGGCCGCAGCAAGTATCATTTCGTCATCGTCTTGAAGTAGGGATACGATCTTTCGAGCCATTACTTTGGCTTTTCGATTGGAAAAATCTGCGCCTTTGTATTCGCGTTCCTGCCCTCCTCGCTCTTTGTGAAATTTCTTGATAAAACGATTGATGTATTTTTCTTTTTCACTAGGCAAAATGAGAGCAGCGATAGTGAAGTACTGGCTTGAACCACCTTTGCGATAAGGCTTGTCCAATGTCCAACCTAAATCGCCGCTTTCATCAAAATAAGCATGGTACTTCATCGACTTTGAATCGTATTGTTGAGTTCAAGGCAATAAAAAAGCCTTTCACCAATGGCACTGATGAAAGACCTCCTTTGAAAAATAGGAAGCAACCTACGGGCGACGTACTTAAAAGTACGTTTAGGATAAACTACTTAAAGTAATTCGTCCCGCCTTGGTAGGGTTTTTAACTCTTCCTATACTGCAAATATAACAGCTAAAAGCCCATAAAGTCAAGTGGAATGCTGTAAGTTCCTGTATTTTCCGCCGCTTTTACTAGAAAAGAGACAACTGACCACCCTTATTACCTTCTGGCTTGGGAGGATGCGACCAGATGCGAGATTCCTCTTTTTCAATTGGGATTATGCCCAATCCATTGCCATTGATTTGCCAGCCGCCAGACCATTCAATGCTTAGGGTATTCATCCAAGACACTTCTCCTCTCAATCCATTGAGGAAGAAGTTCAGCGTTGCCATTTTAGCACAAGTGTTGGCGTTGTCTGCTCCATAGAAGTAATTATTAGGATTACTTTTCGCAAATACCAGCATCAAACGCCCTGACCCACAAGCAGGATCGGCAATACTTTTGCCTTCTACGCTATTGGGTGCAGCTTGCAAGCTTGCCATAAGTTCGCAAACGTGGGTTGGCGTGAAAAATTGACCATTCTGTCCATTGGTGATGTGTTCGGTGAAATATTCTCCCAATAGATCACCATAAGGTGCTTGGTGGACGCTTGAAAGGAGAATGCCTAAGAGTTTTGGGAAGATGTTGATTTCTTCTTTGGAATAAGGGGAAATGGTTTCCATGTACAGCGTTTCATTGGCTTCATTTTTGATTTTTAGCTGGGATTGAATGTTGGTTTGGTGATAGCTACATATGGCTGCGGTCAGGAAATCGTTGAATACTTTGCTGCGCTCATAGCGGCGTGTAAGGGGTTCTATGGTTTTGACAAAGTCTTGGTAGGTATTGGTGTTCATAGTGCTTTCTCTTATAATGGATTTGTAGGATGTAAACCACTTGTTTTTGCAAAGCAGAAACATAAGGTGGCTTACATTCCAATGGAGGCACAACTATTAGGGGTGAAAGCTGTCAAGAGCTGGGCAAAGAAAAATACGACCCGTATGGGTGGAGATTTTTCTTTGAACACGCAGCTTGGCTCTTGACAGATGAGGGGAAGGATTCCCCTTAGATAAAATTGAGCAACTTCTTTGAAGTTTCCTTTTTTGTACTTTGCGGATGAAGAAGAAAAAAGGGATGCTTCCTTTTCAGAAGCACCCCGATTTGTTTAGTTAGCTGGCTTTTTTGGTCAAGTCGCCAGTTCAATTTTTCCAGCAATAATGGAAGCCTCTTTCTTTTTGACGGTGCGTCCGTCCGCTAAGGTGACGTCAAAGGGTCGGTAGGAAATTGATCCTGTGACTTTGAGCCGTGTCCCTTTTTTGAACGCCTTGACCTGTTCGATCAATCTGGGTGAGAAAACGAGTACATCGTGCCAGACGGTATCTCTTTTCACCCACTCCTCTTGTTCGTTTTGGTAACTATC
>JBCCRX010000092.1:0-17905 GCA_039201015.1 Bacteroidota bacterium
ACCTTGATGTCATTGCCTAGCGATTCGCCTCTTCGCAGTGGCCCGTTGAATCTTTGCACCACCGAACAGGTACCGTCGCCCCAACACAAAGTCAATTCCTGTCGATCTGCATCAAAGCTACTTTCTTTGGTGTAGGTAATGATCGTCGCTTCTATAGTTAAGTCGTTGCAATCTCCTACTTGCACCACGCGTATCTCTCCCGCCCGATAGTGGGTAGCGTAAGAAACCGCAAGTGCAGAAAACAACAGAACGAGGGATAAAATAAGTGAACGCATAGGTATGTATTAATCTGAGTTCAATAGTTAAGGGAAGCCTACTAAGAAATTAGATAGCTAGTAATCCGTTTCTTACAAAAGTATATAATCTGTCAAATTTTCAAAATTTGACAGATTGCTATCCATTTTCCCTCATAATTCATTGATCTTCAATAACGCATCAAGCATATTCATTGCTTTATAACGATAGAAACAATGCTTTAGCACACAGTCATTCCTCTCTTCATACCAGTAATAAGTATGCTAATGTATAAAGTTCAAAATACGCGAAAGTTTAGTTGTTTGCCTGTATTTTACAAAAAAGTATGCTGGAGAACATTCTTGGGCTTTGATTTACAGATACATCTTCTATTCCAAAACAATTTTCACTGTAAATCTGGCAATCATCATTTTTGTATGCTATCTAGCTAAATGCTAACAGCCAATAGCCAACTGTTAAAAGTGACCTCTACTTGATTTGCTTCAAAATCGCTTGCCATTCGCTCAAAATCATAGCAGTTGCGCCCCAAACTGTTTTTTCGTGCAAATAAAAATAGGGCACATCTTTCAATCGAATCCCTTGCGATAGTTTAATGTCTTTGCGTCGAATATTGTCTTGATTGTTCAGTGCTGACAGCTTTATTTCCAACACTTCTGCTACTTCTGTTTCTTGCTTTTTGAATTGAGGGGAGTAGGGTAAATAACCTACAAAAGGGTGCACCATAAAATTACTGACGGGGATGTACAGTGGCGTCAAAGCACCGACCAATTCGATGTCTTTTTTGGATACACCAATTTCTTCTTCTGCTTCCCTGAAAGCTGTATCGCGTAGATGGTTATCTGCTTCTTCCTGCTTGCCACCTGGAAAACTGATTTGTCCACCGTGGCGATCATTCGGATTAGTCGCTGTTCGCTGTATCAGTGGAAAATACCAATCTTCTTTTTTTTGGTACAGCAGTAATGAAACACTAGCGGTAAGGACAGTTGTGTCTTTGGATGGACGCGTTTGTCTAAAAGCATTTGCCATTTTTAGCTGCGCCTTTTCTCCAGGCAGTTCTTCTTGAAGTGCCTTGGCAAGTTTAGACAGAAAACTAGCGGACATTTTTTCTTTTATTTTTGATTCTGAAATAAACGCTAACGAATATAATAAATAGGCATCTCCCCCAAATCATTTTGCTTCAAAGTGGGATGTTGCGCTCTTTGCTTAACTTGCGCTACTAAATTAGGGACACGCAACTGCAAATACTGCCACAGTTCATTGACAGTGATATACTGATCTTCGTTTTGATTGGCGCGCTTTTTCAGTAAGCCTTCCAATATTACTTCGGTGAAAGCACCATTTTCCCATTTTCCATCTTCGTAAGATAATTCATCGCCCTTGCTAGAGACTATCGTTGTGAAGCCCTTCAAAGCTTGATTGAGTATTTGTAATTGGTAGTCAATGTCTTCATTATTGGATTTGCTACCGCCACTGTAACAGGCATCAATCAAAATGATTTTTTTGCAAGGAATGGATTCAAAAACTTCCACGATGTCGCGCTCGTAAGAAATAGAAGTGGCACGGGGCGCGGCGGGGATGTAGTCATCGCCTTGTATGCGCAATTGACGTTTTTCGTCCAGAAAACCATGTGAGGAGATATAGAATAGAATCAAATCTTTTTCCCTGATGATACCTGTTTTGTATTGAGCTTCTAGTTGCTCAATTTTGGTTTTAATGGCTTGCGCGCTGGCTGCTTTTCCAGTCAGTACTTCAGATGATACCCGATTAAAGAGTTGTCCGCCCTTTGCTTTAGATTGTGTCGCAAAACACTCGGCAAAATCTTTGGCATCTTTCATGGTATAATCCAGATTTGTTTCTGTACCGATGGAAAGTAGATGCAAATTGGGGCGATACGGCACGAACTGAAGCATAAGAGATTCAGAATGGATTTCGCCGATTACTCGCGTCTGTACTTTTATCGCTAGTTCATTGATGCCTTCTTCTTTCAAGTCCAGTCGTGTAGTAAAAGTGTATTGACCCTCGCTTTCTTTAATCAGTTGAGCATCAGTAGAAGGAGGAATTTTCTGTAAAGCTTGGCGTAAAACGTATATGTCAGACAACTGGATGGCGATAGGTGAATGAATACGTGCTTTTAAAATAATTTGACGGTTCTCCATCACTATCGCTTCGCTATTCCAAGCTGGAGATACCCAATAAATTCCAGGCTTGCCTTCGTTATCATTTGGTGTAATTTCTTTGATGGTATCGGCTTTCTTCTGTAGGATTTTGGCGTAAGACTTTTTCAGACTACCGTCGCTTTGTTCTACGACGATTTCTATTTTATTCATACCGTCTAACAACTCAATCTCATTTTCATAGGTGAATTGTTTTCGAGCCGCCGCTACTGCTTTCAAACTAACAACATCTGCTTTTGTACCTATTTTCTTTCCATTGCGCAAAATCGAAATCTGATTTGCATTCAATTCCTCCAGCGTTTCTATAATGGCACTCAATTTTATTTTGTCGGATCGTTCATTGAGAGTTTTAGTGGATAACCATGCAATTTTTGTACGGGTGCTAGAGGGTTTTTTCCCATTTCTTTTGGTCTTTACTAATATTGGCGCACTGCTGTTGGGCGGAAGTTTTTTTTCTTGTGCCATGGAAGGCGTATAAAAAAAAGTAAAGATCAATAAACTTAAAACGGCTGTTCTCATAGATTTGGAATGTTTTAATGGAAAGTAAAAAAGCGTTTCTTTCCGATGCAGAGGCTGATACGAATGTACAATTCACGAGAAGAAAACACACTTTTTTATCCCAAACGCAGTGCTACTTACTTTTTAAGATAGTTGAGCGTCGTCTCAAAGAAATCGGTACGCATTTTATCTTCTTCAATGTCTTTATAATACCAAATCATTCGATTGCCATTTTCTTTAGAAGTCTTGACCTGTACTTGCTCTGCCCAATCGGGATGAATAATGGCTTCGATAAGTGCCAAATCCCAAATCACACGCTCTTTCCTACTACCATCCAAGTGCATGTACCAGCGATTGAGCAAATAATCGGTTAGTGTATGTTGACTTTTGAATTTCGTACTAGTTTCGTCGTAATGGAAGGTCATTTGATTCGCTACACTCACTGGTATAATGTGCATTTCTACTTGGCTTTCTAGCATTTCTGATAGGGCTTGTTGATCCATCATACAGTTGAAATCTCTTTTGCGTAACACATTTTCCTCAAAATCATAAGTCGTTCCTAGCCAATAGACGACTATTTTGGACTGTATGTCTGGCTCAATCAAAATGGCAGAAGCGACATTGGTCAGTGCCCCCAAGACCACAACGGTTAATTTCTCACCCGCTGGCATTTTGCGCGCTTCTTTCATCAAATAATAAGTAGCGGGAGAATGTCGCGCTGAATATCCCCAATCATACAAACGGTCGAATGCACCGCGATAATTTTTTATTTTTCCGTTCAATCCCAACTCTCCAATCAGGACTTGATTTAGGCGATAGCTCTCTTCCATACTCTCCGCTACTGCCCACTGGCTGGCTTGCCATTGCGCTGCATTCAGCGCAAGAATTTCCCAGCTTGGTTCAATTAAAGCACGAACGATTGCATAAAGGTCGTCCACTTCGTTGCCCGTATCAGCGTCCAGAACGATTTTGCGCTGTGCTTGTGTAAAAATGGTACAGCTAAGAAAGCATATAACTGTGAGGATTGTCTTCATATTATAATCAGCTCTTTTTTTGCTAAAAATCAAGTGTTCTTCTGCACGGCTTCCCGGAATGCCAAAGCCACGACTACTAAGAAACCAAGTAGCATAAGCCATAAAAGTAAGTTCATTTTATCATGGAATAGCCACTGGTGAACAACTGCCCCCAGAACACCACCAAATAAAGGGCCGATGACAGGAATGGGGGCATAAGCCCAATCTGAATCGCGTTTTCCTTTGATGGGCAGCAAAAAATGAGCAATTCGAGGCGCAAGGTCACGAGCAGGATTGATGGCATAGCCCGTTGTGCCACCCAACGATAAACCAATGGAGAAAACCAGCGCACCCACAATCAAAGGATTTAGACCTTCCGTAAATTCATTCGCTCCAATGAATAAAATACCTGCTACTAATATGAAAGTGCCAATGATTTCACTGAGGTAATTGGCCCAAGTAGAGCGAACTGCAGGACCAGTAGCGAATGTGCCCAATTTGGCATCTGCATCCTCGGTGATCGACCAATGGGGTGTGTAGTGTAACCAGACCAAGACGGCTCCTAAAAAAGCACCGATCATTTGTCCAGAAATGTAGGGAAGGACTTGCGCCCATTCCAGTTCTCCTATGCTCGCCAGACCCAAGGTCACTGCAGGATTAAGGTGCGCGCCACTGATCGTCCCTACGGCGTAAATGCCCATCGTGACGGCCAATCCCCAGCCCGTAGTGATGACAATCCAACCTGCATTTTCTGCCTTTGAATTTTTTAATACAACACCTCCTACCACTCCATTTCCCAGTAAGATTAATACAAGCGTACCAAAGATTTCTCCGATAAAAGCGGACATGTGTTTATTGTTTTCGTTTTGCTGGAAGAGCATCATTTAAAAAAGGACAGATTCGAGACAAGAGAAGTCAGATTAGAGAATTGATTTTTCTGTTAGTAGCTAGTGTGACTAGTCCGAATTACTTATCTATATTTTCCATGCTGAAACCATTGTCATTGCTGCAATCTAAATAGGTAGTTATTTAACGATTGTACCACTAGCAATCTTTCATACAGATACTCAAGATATCTGGAGGAACAAGTACTCCTACCTTATGAGCGTTTGATTTTTGACCTCTGTCTTTCCTCTTATGCTCAAATATCGGGATAAATCTACGAATAAAAATAATCTTATTTTTCCTCCTGCAAACCCTGCACCATTTTCCAATTGGCTTTCAGTAAATAATCCAAAATATCAATTAGGTCGCTGGGCAGGTGATTGTCTCCTCCGTGCTGCGATTTGAATTTTTGTAGTTCTCGAAAGCCATCTACTACCTTTTGCATTTCGCTGGTTTCCGTAATGAATTCTTCTAATTGGGAAAGTAAAATTTCAGGAGCGGTGGAAGGATTGGAAGGCGATTCCATTTGTTCTAAAGGATTTTGGGAAAGATCGGTAGTGAGTAACTCGGCTGGTGCGATTTCAAAATATCGCGCTATTTTCAAGAAATTAAGGGCTTTAGGTTCTACTGCGCCACTTTCGTAGGAAGCAATATTGTTGCGCTTAAGTTGTACAGCTTCGGCAAGTTTTTGTTGACTAATGCCTTTTAGGCGGCGCAAAAATTTGATATTAGAACCTAAAAATGTGGACATACGCGATTCGATTTTTTTGAAATAACAGCCAGTGTATTAAGGAGTTCAAAAAAAAACACCACTCCTGTATAATAGAAGTGGTGCGCACAAGAAATCACCCGAACATTAAGGTTTGAATGGGATTAACTAGATAAGTTTTTAGTGGGCATCATTTGATTTATGGTTTTGCTGATCCTAAGGGGATGAAACTGTTTCTTGCGCTCCGTGTAAAGCTGAGCTCTAGTGCTTGATTTTCTAGTATTGGTTGCATTCCAGATGCTTCGAGCAAAATTGGTGTTGAGATTTCTATTATATTCTTTGAAATATTTTTTCATAATTCATTTTTTCTTAATAATTCATTGAGTGGACCTCCATTACTTTACGTTCGTTATTGAATCACATTTCCTGATGATGCGCTTATGTTCCGCTTCGACCCTACTTTTCAGCACTGTCCAATTACTCCAACGATTTTGCTTTATGGATTGATTGGATAGACGAAGACTGACCTGCTCACTCTTCAAAACTTCTTGAAAATCCACTATTTCCTCACTCCTTTCCTTTTGTGATAAACGCCTAATCTCTTGTTCTAAACGCACTTCTAAGTTATCAAAAACCTTTACGATGCTATCTCTTTCTGCTGAAATACTTTCACTTAGCTCCAAATTGTTCACCGAACTATTGGGTAAGAAAACTACCGATAAGTTAATGCAAAGCAGCAGTAAGAAAAACAAGATTTTGTACATTTGGTTTACTTTTTTCATCTAAAAAGCACTATTTTTGTATTTTTTGTTCACAAAAAGAACTCGAAATGCTATATTTGTGTTCGATTGGTAAATCAAAAAATCATTCTTTGTGGATTGTCAAAATAAAAATACATTTAATGTGAATAATTTAGCGAAAAACATCAGATTTTTGAGAAAAAATGAAAATTGGAGTCAAGAAAAACTAGCAGTACAATTAAATGTGAAAAGAAGTAGCATTGCTGCTTATGAAAGCAAAAATGTAGAGCCTAGGCTAAAAACTATGCTAGAGCTAGGAAAGCTATTTGATGTGGATATAGCAGACTTGATAGAAAAAGATATCAGCATCGATCCTAATTCTGCTCGTTCTTTTAAAGAAAATATTACAGATGTTGCTAAAAATCAGAATATTAAGGTAGAATTTAAGGAAACAGAGGTTTTAAAAGAATTTATAGATACTACCGTCAATACCAGAAAAATGCTAGACGGATTGAAGGTATTCTATAAATTTAAGACACAAAAGAATGGTGCAAATCCTTATCATTCAGATATCAATAGTTTCATTATGCTGGTGGAACATTTGCTCAATAACAATGAAACAATGGTTAATTTGATTACCAAAAGAATAACTTCATAAGTTTTTGTGAATAAAAATGACATTTTTTTAAACAAAGTCTTCGTTTTGATGTTCTATTATTGAACTAAAAGCGATAAGAACACATGAATCAAGTAAGTTTTGTAGCAAAATTCAATCAATTAGAAAATAAGTTATTTGCTTTTGCTTATAAATTAACCAAAGATGAAAGTAAGGCAAAAGACTTGGTGCAGGAGGCAGCATTTAAAGCTTACCGTAATTTAGATAAGTTTAAAGAAGGGACGAATTTCAAGGCATGGATTTCGACCATACTTAGAAATACTTTTATCAACAATTATCGTAAGGCAAAAGTAAGAAATATGACGAGCGAGCCTGTGGATGAAATTTTGTATAAAGTAGAAGAGAAGTTTTATACCTATAATAGAGGAAGTTCTAATGTGCAGTTGAATGAATTATACTCCATGATAGACGAACTCAAGCCAAAATACAAAACGCCTTTTCTGATGCACTATAAAGGGTATGAATATTCAGAAATAGCTGCCAAAATGGAAATTCCAATTGGTACCGTGAAAAGTCGCCTTTTTGTCGCTAGGAAACAACTCCGTAAAACAGTTCGAAAAAACTATGCTATTGCATCTTAGAACTTGTTAAGATTTTTCCTGCCTGAGAACTATTACTTTACGGACCTTACTTCGTGAAAAATAGACTCTGTATCTGGACATGCAGTTAATTTTTCACCTTATCAGAATCTCAAACTACTGATTATCAGTTCATAAAAATTTACAGCGAGCTCTTAGCAGCAATTTCTTATTTAGGAATTAGAAATGTCATTTTTTGCTCTAAATTGCAAGAATGATTCCCAAATTCGGGTTCAAAAATGACATTTCTTGCTCCCCAATTGGCAAAACCTTCCGCAGGAGAAATTGCTGAGTTCTTAGTGGTGTCGTATCTATATCACTTGATGTTTCATAGACTGCCTGTTTGCTACTAAAGCGAGTAAATTTCGAAAAGGGTTTGATTGGTTTCCGTTCAATAATAAATTAGCGTTCTTTGGTCTAACATAGTTTAAGTTGAATAATTTTATCAGATGTATCCACTTTTAACGAATTCCAAATAATGTGAATTTAACCATTTCAGATGCTACAGTTAGCTTGTGAACGAGCCTGTGGATTGAATATTTACAGAAAATAGACAAAAAGGCGTAAGAAATTGTAAATCAGGTCTTTATGATTTGCTGTTAACCAGCAATTTTTGTTCATTTGATCGACAATGCCCAGAATGATCGTAGAACATAATGAACCATAGTTAGTTCTTCCTGTTACTCACTTTCCTATTGGCAAAGTTTTCTGTTTACAGCTTTTTCTTTTGACTAATTTTTTATCACTTAAAACCGAACATCACCTAAAATCTTGCTTTCTACTTTGAGAGAGTTCAGTCATCAATTTTTTAATTTAAAACATCTACAATGAATTACTTAGGACTAGATTCTAATAAGATACAATCTACTGTAAACGAATTAAATCAACTACTTTGCAATTACCAAATCTACTACCAAAACCTAAGAAATTACCACTGGAATGTCAATGGCGAAAATTTCTTCGACTTACACGAAAAGTTTGAGGGTTTGTACGAAGATGCGAGAACAAAGATAGATGAAATTGCAGAGCGTATTTTGACCTTGCGCGAAACGCCAATTAGCAGATCATCCGAATACTTGCGCAGAGCTGAAGTAGAAGAGGCAGAGGTAACCAGCAATGAATACGAGATGATAGATACTATATTGAAGAATCATAGCATTATCATCAAAAACTTCCGTCGCGTACTGAAAGAAGCGGACAAAAGTGTCGATGAAGGTACAGCTGATATGATTGGAGGCTTCCTGTTCAATATAGAGAAAGAGAGTTGGATGCTGGATGCTTGGCGCGCAAAAGCAATGAAGGCAACTACCGTCTAATTGACTTAGGACAGCGATAGAAAGAAGTAGCAAACACCAATGATTATTTACAAGAAATTTCAACCTACTCGAAAATACAGAGAATGTATCTTCTAGTTTTTGAAAGGTTTTATTGTGAATAAAATATACTTTGCTATTTATCTTTTTGAAAGAGTGGAATAGTCAATAAAAATCAAAGATGAAGCCGTTTGCAATAACAATGTGTTTTTGTATGATGTCGCTGCTATCGACAGGTCAAAGGACGGTAGAGGGATTTAAGTGAGGAACAATAGCCAAGTTTGATGACAATGATTCTCTTGGATTACTGCTTCTACAAGTCTGTTTTATCACTTGGTTATCATTATCATTCACTTATAAAATATGAAACTATGAATACAGTACAGCAAAAAGAGATAGCACCCATACGGGGAAGAAGGGCGCAAGCATCTAAAAGTAGTAGTAAAAGTATCATCGGCAAGGAGGCTTTTTTGAAGTCCATACGAAACGGCATCATCGCCGGTGTAGTCATGGCAATTTACGTCTTTATCGTAGAAGCATCGACTGATCCAAGGGGAACTTCTTATCTAAGACCCATAAGTTATATTTTTATGTTAGGCATATTTTATTTTGCCTTAAAAAATTATAAAGCAAAGTTACCAAAAGGAAAGATATTCAAGCGAGGAGCGGTCATGGGTATTTATATGAGTACTGTTGCTGCGATTGTTTTAGTAGGATTAATGGCACTTTTAGAATTTTTCTTCCTTGAAATTGGTTTTAGCGTATTTAATAGAGAAGTACACACGCTGGGAGAAGCCGTGGTCTTTGATTGGATATTATTGGCACAAACTTTTGTGTTTGGTATTCTCTCTACTTTTGTTGTTTTGCAAGGAATAAAAGATACGCATCGAACAGATTAGAGCTTGTTTGGATTTTGATCTTTGTGTTGAAAAAGAGCCGTTTGCAGACCGATTATTAATTTCCAAACAAGCTCTTAGGTAGCAAACCAGAAGTTGACTAGTAAGCGCTCTACTGAATGCAAATGCTTGAGCCAAAACCATTCTGCGCACGAAGGAAGAAAGCAGTTTATCATTGCTTTCTTCCTTTTTTTATGCATAACGATCAACTTATTTTCTAATATCAATCGGACACCTTTTGCATTGCTTGCCTTTTTTATATTTGCGGCAACATTTCTTTTTCAATTTTTTCCCTTGTATGACTGTTAAAGAAAACGGCAAACTGCCCATACTATCAATTCCTAAAATGACTTCCGAAGATTTTTTCGCCATTCAACAAAACCTTTAATCAGATTAAATTTACTATCGTGTAAACTAAGTTTCTTTGTATTTTAAATAGAGGAGTTTGAGGGAGAAAAAAGGATTTTTGAGAACCCCTTTTTTCTCCCTCACCCCTTGTTTGCCGCCGTCTTCGACGGCGGTAGAGGGGGTTTCTGAAGCGAGAAATTCTTAGGAATTTCTCGCTTCTCAAAATTAAAACAAACTTAGTTTACAGTGTATTTACTACCTTGCAATAAATGTTTCTAGTTCTTTATGTTTTAGATAAGGGAGTTTGAGAGAGAAAAAAGGGTTTTAGGAAAACCCTTTTTTCTCCCTCATCCCTTGTTCGCCGCCGTCTTCGACGGCGGCAGATGGGTTTTTTGAAGCTCGAAATTATAAGGAATTTCTCGCTTCTAAAATTTAAAAAGACCTAAACTACAGTGTGTTTACAGAAAAACGCTTGGGGAATATCCGATAGTATATGAGAGGGATAAGTACCTAGCAAATCAGGAGTGACGGGTATATTTGTAGGTATGTTAAATTTTCACTTGTGATGCGTCCGCCTTATCTGATTACTATACTCCATTTGGGATAAAAAAGTGCATTCGTTAGCTGTTGACTTGTTTTCGGCGCGCAAGGGCAATTTGGAGTCCACCACGATGTGACGAGCGCTGAAAGCGCAATGTTGCCGAGTTTTGTAGCAATTTAAGTAGTTCCAAGCACTTACCTATAATTGAGTATTGTTGAAGAGAAAACCTATGCTAATTTCCTCGCTCAAAAAATCCATCAATACTTCTTACCTTTGTGACGTATGGCAAGAATACTATCCATAGATTACGGCACAAAAAGGTCGGGACTAGCAGTGACCGATCCGCTACAAATCATAGTGACTGGACTGAGTGCAGTGGCAACCAAAAACTTGCTAGACTTTATCAAATCCTACTGTGAAAAAGAAGAAGTGGAGCAGTTCGTGATTGGGCATCCGACACATGCCGACGGAACGCCTACTTATCTCGTGCCGCACATTATTGGTTTCAAACGACAACTCGAAAAACTTTTTCCAGACAAAGAAGTTCTCTTGCATGACGAACGCTTTAGTTCTGCGGATGCCAGAGCAATTATTTTGCAGAGCGGAACGAAGAAAAAGAAAAGGCAAGACAAAGGCTTGATTGACAAAGTAAGTGCCACTTTAATTTTACAAGATTTTTTGGGGCATTTGGACGTTTGAATCATGCTAAATAAGTTAAAATGATATTACCAGTTTACGCTTACGGACACTCAGTTTTGAAGAAAAAGGCGGTAGCTATTGACAAAGATTTCCCAGGTTTGCAAGAACTCATCGCGAATATGTTTGAAACAATGGACAAAGCACCTGGTGTTGGTTTGGCTGCACCCCAGATTGGCTTAGGCATTCGCTTATTCGTGATTGATAGCTCGCAGATGATGGAAGAAGGAGAGGAAGAAAACGGCTTGCGAATGGTCTTTATCAATGCCGAAAAAATAGAAGAAAGGGGGGAAATGTGTACCTACGAAGAAGGATGTTTGAGTATTCCAGAAGTGACAGGGGATGTAGATCGTCCAGAAAGCATTCGATTGAGGTATCAAGACGAAAATTTTGAAACCCATGAACGACTTTTTACAGGTATGAATGCGCGTGTCATTCAACATGAATATGACCACATTGAAGGAAAATTATTCACCGAATATCTGAAACCGCTCAAGCGAAGAAGAATCAAACGCAAATTGGAGAAAATCAAAAGGGGAGAAGTAGATTTGAAATATAAAATGCGTTTTATGCCCCTCAAAGCATCGAAAAAGGGGAGAAGACGATAGGGGAGTTTGGATGTTCTCGTCTTATCGTCAACTGATTTCAATAATTCCATTTCTGTCCGAGAGAGCCTTTTGAAAACGGAGTGAAAAACTCCGTTTCCAAAAGATAAAGAATGCGAATAAGGTTGCTCTTATGAAATCAAGTAAAGCTCAAAAAGAAATAGATACGTACCGTTTTTTTGCAAGCCCTAAATCTTATGTGTTCTTAAATGTCCTTAAGCGTTTCAAAAAATATCCTACTTTGCAGTTTAGCCGCTACAAAATAGCGCATTGAATTTTATAAGACAAGAAAACTCTAGAATACAAATCTATTTGTCAGACCTTACTAGCATCCAAATTTCTATAGTTTTAAATCCAAAAAAATCAAAAAGCTACCGATAAAATCGCTTTCTTACTCTACCTCAAAACGAAATGGCATCATGGCTTGCACACCTTGCGCTACTTGTAGGCTTTTTAGCATCTGATAATGCTCGTAGAAATCGCCCAGTTCTGCTTGAATCGCTTGCGCACGCGCCTGTTCCGTATTGAAAATATCTTCCAGAATTTGCTCAATAGGCGATTTCATACGCGGATAGCTTTTGATACGATAGTCCTCTAAATCAGCACTTTGTGCAGCGTACTCAATGGCATCTTGCAAATCCCCTATGGCATCTACCAAACCATTTTGCTTCGCTCTCTCAGCCGTCCATATCCGCCCTTGCGCAATTTCGTTCACTTCTTCTATCGTCATATCTCTAGCATCGCTCACACGTTGCAAAAATATTTTATAAGTGCGTTCTGTATCTGCTTGCATCCAGCGTTTTTGAGTTGGATTGAGGTCTTTGTTGAGTTGGAAGCCCGTAGCAAAAGGTCCTGTTTGTATGGTATCAATAGTAATGCCTAACTTATTTTTCATCATACCTTCTACACTTGGAATCGTTCTAAAGACACCAATGGAACCCGTCAAAGTATTTTCTTCTGCAAAGAGGTATTCTCCTGCCGCCGCCATGTAGTAGCCGCCCGAAGCCGCGTATTCTCCCATAGAAATGATAACAGGTTTTCCTGCCTCTCGAAGCAGCATAAAACTGCGCCAAATATTTTCAGACGCCATAGCACTCCCTCCTGGAGAATTGATGCGCAGAACCACCGCTTTCACATCTTCCTCTTTGCGCAGCTTTTCAGCCACCTCCATATATTGTCCGTCGGTGATAATGCCACTTTGGGTGTCGCCGTCCAGAATGTTACCTTCTGCATACACCACTGCCAGGATATTGTCCGAATTGTCTTCGCTTGTCAATTCGATAGCTGCTCGGTAATCATTCAAATTGATTGTCTTTATTTTTTTCGTTTTCTTAATGCCCAATTGTGCTCGAATCGCATCCATTACTTGGTCTTCGTAAGCAATAGAATCAATCAATCCAGCACTCAGGGCACTTTCTGCCGAACCGCCCTGGTATTCGTCTGCCATGATTCTCAATTTTGGTATTGGAATCGCTCTCGAAGCACTTAAATTTTCTAAATAATTTTCGTACATCGAATTGACGTATTCGGTGAGTTGTTCTCTATTTTCTTCACTTAACTTCGTCAAACGATAAGGTTCAGTAGCACCTTTGAATTTTCCAGCGTAGAAAATCTGCATTTTTGCATCCGCTTTGTCCAATAAGTTCTTATAAAAGGAAAGAACACCTCCAAAACCACGAAAATCGACCATACCCATTGGATTCAAATAGACTTTATCAGAAACCGAAGCTAGCAGATAAGCCGATTGGGTGTAAAATTTGGAATGAGAAAATACAAATTTACCTTCTGCTTTAAAACCTTCAAGTGCTTCCCTCAAAATATCTACTTTCACCAAACCTCCACCTACACCATTGGTTTTAAGATAAATTCCTTTGATGTTATCATCCTGAGCTGCATGTTCAATGGTCTTCGCAATTTCGTGGATGCCCAATACCTTTTCGGTCTGAAAGTCACCAAAACTAAATTGAACGTTATTGGTGTGCTCTGGAATAATTTGATCAAAATTTAGTTCCAAAATGGAGTTGCTTCTAACGCTTTTTTTCTTACTCGCACTTGCCACAGAAGCAGTAATGAAGAATATTGCAATACCTCCAAATACAATAAAAGCTAGGATCGTACCTAGTGTAGAAGCCAGTAAAAACTTAAAAAATTGTTTCATGTTATTTGATTATGACACTTTCTTTATTTGGTCTCGCTATTTTTTGTAAGCTCTAGGCAAAAAATTGAATGCTAGACCCAGACAAAGACAAAAAATAGACCTCCTATGTTTGTGTTTCTTTTATATTTCTTTCGCTCTAACACGAAAGTTAGGAGCAAAGATGGAAGAAGTACAGATAAATGGATAAAATTGCGCAATGATAGGATGAAAATGACTTTTTACTAAGATTTGTTCTTTTTAAAAGTAGAAATTGGAGCTTCCTAACTAGCAATTATAACGGACATTTAGAAGAAAAGAAATCACAAAATAGCACAAAAACGAATCTAAGCATGAGTTCCAAAATTTGGAAAAAAGAATTTACCCTAGAAGCACTTAATGATATCAATGGCAATTGCATGCCAGGACACATTGGCATGGAAATGACTGATTTTGGCGAAGATTATTTGACCGCTAAAATGCCCGTAGATCATAGAACTAAGCAGCCTATGGGATTACTGCATGGCGGTGCATCGGTTGTCCTTGCGGAGACATTGGGTAGTGTGGCAGGTATTTTGTGTATTGAAGAAGACGATAAAACCGTTGTGGGAGTAGAAATAAATGCCAATCACTTGCGCGCTGCTCGCGGAGGCTTTGTTTTTGGTACTGCCAAAGCTGTCCGAATTGGGCGCACGCTGCAAATTTGGAATATAGAAATTAAAGATGAAAAGGAGCGATTGATCTGTGTCAGTCGTTTTACTGCGGCAGTGGTTAATCTTTAGTAGGATGATGATGTCTCAATGGAATCTTATACAAATAGACAATCAGATTGAAAAGTGATATGAAGTTGATGGTATGACATCAAAAATCATCAACTAGGATGATACCACTTTTTTAGCTGACAATCTAAAATACGTTACACCTTGTAAGGGTTTTCTCCTAAAAGCAAGTAAAACTCAAAAATAAAGAGGTACGTACCGTTTTCTGCAAAAAACTAAGTATTACGTGTTCTGAAATGTCCTTAAGTGTTTCAAAAAACATCCTACTTTGCAGTTCAACCGCTACAAAATAGCACATTGAATTTTATGAGAAAACCCTATTACACCTGTTTGGTGAAATTTTCAATTTTACATTCTCCATTTTAATTACCAACAAAAAAAAATACAATACATGAAAAAAATAGCTTTACTTTTTTACGCATTGATTTCTTTTTATGCTTCAAAAGCACAACTTAATACCACTTTTGTAAGTAATTTCGACTACCAGCAAGGTGTCAGTGACATTTGGGCTTGGGTGGACGAAGACGGAACAGAATACGCATTGGTCGGAACTCAGATAGGCGTTTCCGTAGTCAGTCTCGCCGATCCAAGTATGCCTGAAGAAGTTGATTTTGCACCAGGACCATCTTCGGGTTGGAGAGACATCAAAACTTGGGGCGACCACGCCTATGCGATCAATGAAACGGGTGAAGGGCTGTTGATTATGGACTTATCCCCGCTTCCCGATAGCATCAACTATTCCTATTGGTCGCCAACTATCGAAGATTTAGGTGTTTTGAATACTTGCCACAATATCTACATTGATGAAGGCATTGCCTATTTGGCAGGTTGTAATTTGAATAGCGGCGGCGTCATTTTCGCGGATGTAGATACGGACCCTGACAATCCTATTTACATCGGGAAAGGTGATGCACGTTATGCGCACGACGTTTATGTGAGGGACAATATGATGTACGCCTCAGATATATTCTCTGGCTTTTTCTCTGTGACGGACATCGCAGATAAATCCGAACCTATACTGATGGCAACTAAGGAAACCCCCTTCACTTTCACCCATAATGCTTGGCTTTCCGATGATAGTCAAACGATTTTCACTACCGATGAGCGGTCTAATGCACCCGTTGCGGCTTATGATATTTCAGATTTAGAGAATATCCGAAAGTTGGATGAATTTCGTCCACAAGCCACCCTCAACACGGGTGTTATTCCACACAACGTTCACGTATTGAATGATTTTTTGGTCATTTCGCATTATTCGGATGGAGTGGTCATTGTAGATGCTGCTCGTCCACATAATTTGATTGAAGTCGGAAATTACGATACTTTTTTAGGAGAAGGCACGGGCTTTTCGGGTGCTTGGGGCGCGACACCTTTTTTGCCTTCTGGCTTGATCTTCGTTTCAGATCGTAGTAGTGGACTATTTGTGGTGAAGCCGAATTATGTCAGAGCAGCTTATTTGGAAGGCATCGTCACAAATGCAGACAACGGAAATGCACTACTCGGTGTAGCGGTAGAAATTGACCTTTTGGAAGGTAGTAATTCAGAGCTAACTGACTTTGGAGGCAATTTTGCCACAGGAACATCAACAGCAGGTACTTATGAAGTCACTTTTTCTAAGCGAGGCTTCCGAGAGAAAACCATTGAAGTCGATTTGATAAATGGTGAGTTGACTGAACTGAATGTAGAACTCGAACCAACGCTCCGATTTTTCTTGTCTGGTTCGGTAGTGGAAGAAGCTACTCAAAATCCGATAAGCGATGCACAAATTGCAATTGTAAATGAAGAAGGTACTTACACAACTTCCACATCAGCGGACGGCAGCTTTATGATAGAAGACATTATCGAAGGAAGTTACGATATCATTGTTGGTGCTTGGGGCTATCAACAAAAACTTACCAACTATGATGCCAATGCTGATCAAAATCTCAATTTTGAACTAGCCGTTGGCTATGAAGATGATTTTATCTTAGATTTCGATTGGCAAGTAATAGCTGATGCACAATCAGGTAATTGGGAACGTGGAGAACCTACAGGAACGGGAACGCCACCTAACTACATCAATCCAGAATTTGATCTAGACAATGACTTGGGTAATCAATGCTATATGACGGGTAACGGAGGCGTGAGTGGTGGTTTTGATGATGTAGATAATGGCATTACGATATTAATTTCTCCCATCATGGACTTGACGCTTTATCAATCTCCTGTTTTGAATTATTACACTTGGTTCCTGGTAGGTGGTGGGGATGGAAGACCCAATGATACGCTGAAAGTGAAGCTGACCAATGGTATGGATACTGTTTTACTACAGCAGCAAAGTATTGGGACGCCAAGCTGGCGTTTGTCTCCTAGCCTGATGTTAAAAGATTTTATTGAAATAACGGATCAGATGCAAGTCCTATTTGAGATTTCTGATTTGGAAGAATCTGGTCATTTGGTAGAAGCTGCGGTAGATGGTTTTAGAATCGTTGAAGGAGAGGAAACCGTAAGCAATACAGAGCGCATTCAGCCAACAATTGATTTTGAAGTTTATCCCAATCCATTTGAAGACTTTATTCAAATCGAAGTGGATGTACAGGAAGCAAAAACAGCTTTCTTAGAGGTATATGACAACCAAGCACGTTTGCTC
The DNA here is from genome assembly GCA_039201015.1 of Bacteroidota bacterium. Lineage (GTDB taxonomy): Bacteria > Bacteroidota > Bacteroidia > Chitinophagales > Saprospiraceae > JAAUTG01. Next base: position 17,470 of record JBCCRX010000092.1, read on the forward strand.
TACCAGTTTCGACTGGATAGAAGTACTACTCAAAAAATAGCCTTGCCTTCTGTTTTGGCTAGCGGCACTTATTGGTTGAACCTGTTGGTTGATGGGCGACAAGTAGCGGTAAAGACGATTGTAAAAGAATAGATGATACTGCGTATGAGACAAATCTGTGCAAATGAATATACTTGTCTATCGCACCTGAGGCGTGACGTCCGAATGATTTGAAGATAGACGTAAACGTAAGATGCCATAATTAGTACGCTGTAAACTAAGTTTGTCTTAATTTTGAGAAGCTCGAAATTCTAAGGAATTTCGAGCTTCAAAAACCCCTCCACCGCCGTCGAAGACGGCGGCATGTGAGGGTCGAGGGAGAAAAAAAGGTTTTTGAGAAACCTTTTTTTCTCCCTCCAACTCCCCCGTTGAAAATGCGAAAAAACTTAGTTTACAG
>JBCCRX010000093.1:0-17841 GCA_039201015.1 Bacteroidota bacterium
AAATTAGTATATAGCTTGATTTCACAAATTTAATTATATCAAAGATACATAAAACACGTCAAAACAGAGTTAACTTATTGATTATCAGATATTTAATTTTTTGTAAAAATCGTGCTTCAAAAATTAAAACATACTCTAAGAGGCTTTCCAAAAAGTATAGAAGTTTAAAAGAAGATATAGCTATACTACAAGATGAACTGTTGGAAAATCCCTACACAGGAACTAAAATTGCTGATACTTTTTTAAGATTCGTAGCCAGATAAAAAGTAAAGGAAAAGGCAAAAGCGGAGGTGGTAGAGTCATTTCTCATGTGAGAGAGGAAAATAAAGAGGTACTAATTGTTCTTATAAAGTTGTATGACAAATCGGATCAATCATCGGTGAAAATTGTAGAATTGAGGCAGATTTTGGAATCTTTTGATGAAGAAGAGTAGTATTTTAATTTTTAATTGTTGCTAGAGCTAAAACATTGGACAATCTTAATACAAAAAATCCCTTTCCCTCAAAAAATAAATTTCCCTTTTAATGGTTTATACAATAGACCAAGCATTTTAACAAGATCATAACGATTAAGCGTTGAACTATTGAATGTAGTAATCACTGAATCGCTTCTGACAGTGCAATACAATTCAATCCTTCTTCGACAAAACAAAACAGATTTCTTGCCTATGACGCAACAGTACACTTAAATCATTTTTTAAATACTGTTGATGAAACATTTCACTACGAAAAGGTCTCATCATTATTTTTTACTTCATTGCTGGTTAAATTATACTTGAAATTAATATGGTTTAAGGTCGTATAGTTTCAGTAATCAAGCAAAGGGAGAAATAAAATTTGAATCATTGTTTTTACGGTGAAGCCTAACTGCTCACCTCTAACATCCGATTTCTATCTTACTTTTTCCTAAAGAAATTTTATTTTTAAACTAAATAATGATGAGCCTCATGAGAAGGTTATTACTTTTTACACTTTTTTCTAGCTGTATTGCGCTTGCTACTTTTGCCCAGCAAACGGGCTGCGTATTCCAGAACGGCAACTTTGTATCACAAAACGGTAACTTATGCCCAAATGCAGTCGTATCTGCTGTGCCTTTCCTAAGAATTACGCCCGATGCGCGTTCTGGTGCAATGGGAGATGTCGCGATTGCGCTTTCTCCTGATGCCAATGCGATGCACGCGAATGCCTCTAAGTTGGCTTTTGCCGACCAACCTTTTTCCATATCTGCGACTTATACGCCCTGGCTACGTGCCTTGAATTTGCAAGATGTGTATTTAGCTTATTTATCTGGCTACACTAAGTTGGATGATTTACAAGCATTGGGTTTCAGCTTGCGCTATTTTTCTTTGGGTAGCATTTCTTTCACAGACGCCAATGGAGAACCACTAGGAACAGGCAAACCCAATGAATTTGAGTTGAAAGGTTCTTATGCGCGTAAGTTGTCAGATAATTTCTCTGCTGCTGTGGGTGCAAAACTAATCTATTCCAACCTCGCTGCGGGACAACGCGTGAATGGCACAGGCGAGCAAATTGAGGCGGGAGTTGCTGGAGCAGCTGATATTTCCTTCACTTACCAAAAAGAAATGGATGGTGCAAATTTGAGAATAGGTTTGGCAGCTACCAATATTGGTTCTAAAATCACCTATACCAATTCTGTTAGAAGGGACTTTCTGCCCGCTAATTTGGGTATCGGAGCAGCTTATGAATTAGAATTGGATCAATACAATACCTTGACTTTTGCGGCGGACATCAATAAGGCGATGGTACCAACGCCATGTATAGATAATCCAGAAACGCCTGAAAATGAGTGTGATCTGGACGGTGATGGTTTCGTAGATTACAAAGACGATGCACCCATCACGGCACTTTTCAATTCTTTTGGAGACGCTCCTAGCGGTGCTTCGGAAGAGTTCAGAGAGCTGATGTATTCTGTCGGTGCGGAGTACTGGTACGATGAGCAATTTGCGGTTCGTGCGGGCTATTATTCGGAGCATCAAACGAAAGGCGCGCGTCAATACTTGACGGTTGGTTTGGGATTGCGCTACAATATTTTCGGTCTAAATTTCTCTTATTTAGTACCGACGACTAACCAAAACAATCCACTAGATAATACCTTGCGCTTCTCCATTCTCTTCAATTTTGGAGATAGTGTGGGAGAGGAAGATTTATAGGGTATTGGTGATTTGTTTAACTGATGATTTGGTGATGCGAACTACTCAGATCACCAAATCACCAGTTCATCAAATAAACAGCAAAAATGTCCGTCCAAGTCGAACAACTTACCAAGGAATACGGCGCACAAAAAGCGGTGAATGCGCTTAGTTTTGAGGCGAAGAAAGGAGAAATCGTTGGCTTTTTAGGTCCAAACGGAGCGGGAAAAACGACGACCATGAAAATCCTGACGAGCTACATTCCGAAAACGAGCGGAAAAGCGACGGTCTGTGGTTTTGATGTAGAGACGCAGTCCGAAGAAAGTCGCCGAAGAATTGGCTATTTGCCCGAGCACAATCCTTTGTACAAAGACATGTACGTCAAAGAATATTTGACTTTTATCGCACGCCTACACAAAGAAGTCAAGAACAAGCAGCAGCGGGTATCAGAAATGATCTCGCAAACGGGATTGGAACGCGAGCAGCACAAGAAAATAGGTATGCTTTCCAAAGGCTATCGGCAGCGCGTTGGTTTGGCGCAAGCGATGCTCCACGATCCCGAAGTTTTGATTTTGGATGAACCCACTTCTGGACTCGATCCGAATCAACTGGTCGAGATTCGCAGTTTAATTCAACAATTAGGCAAGGAAAAAACCGTCATTTTTTCTACCCACATTATGCAGGAAGTGCAAGCGATCTGTGATCGAGTGCTTATCATCAATCGCGGTAAACTCGTCGCCAATGATCCAATCCAAGATTTACAAAAGCGGCTAAAAGGTTCTTCTCTGCTTACCGTTGAATTTCAGGAAAAACTTTCCAAGCAGCAATTAGAAAAAATAGCACAAGTGCAGCAAGTGAAAAACATCGGCAAAGGTAGATGGCAATTGATAACGTCCACTGAGGCGGATATACGGGCAAAAGTTTTTAAATTTGCGGTCACTAATGGCTTCACCTTGCTAGAATTGAAGCAAGAAGTCTTTAGTGTGGAGGACGTTTTTCAGGAATTAACAAAATAAAGCTTCTAGTGTATGACGTAGATTTGCTGAATCTTCAAGATTTAGCAAATCAGATATTTAAGTTGTCAATATACTAGAGGTACTCTACTGAGCAATAATTTTCTTTAATGTGTAAGTCGCTGACTACAGGTGTATTCAATTTGAATCGGTTCGATGCCAACAATATCTGAAACTAAGTCACGTATGGACAAGATACTTGTAATCTATATTTTATACATTACGAAAAATTATTGTTCAAGAGAATAATAATAAGTAACTCATGTTACGCAAGTAGTACCTTCGTCTATATTATTCGCTAATCTCTGAGATTGGCGTGTTTTGCGTAACATCAGTAAGTAATTCAAAACGAGTTTGCTAAGTATATTTTTAAAAGAAGTCAACGCTTTTTTTAGCTCGCTGATTGGCTACATCGTCATTGGGATTTTTCTGATCATTCTGGGCTTATTTATGTTTGTCTTTTCAGACTACAGCATATTGAACTATCAATTTGCGAGCCTCGACCAACTTTTTGGAATCGCGCCGATGATTTTTCTTTTTTTAATTCCTGCCGTCACGATGCGTTCTTTTGCCGAAGAACAACAAAGCGGTACGATTGAATTATTAGAAACGCGTCCTTTGAGTGATTGGCAGATCACTTTGGGCAAATATTTTGCTTGCTTACTGCTGGTCGTTTTTGCCTTGCTTCCTACTTTACTTTACTATTGGACGGTGCATGAATTGGGTTCGCCCAAAGGTAATTTGGACTCGGGCGCGATCTTAGGTTCTTACATCGGCTTGACTTTCTTAGCTGCTTCTTTCACTGCCATTGGTATTTTTGCCTCTTCGCTCACCAACAATCAAATCGTCGCTTTCCTTTTGGCGACTTTTCTCTGTTTCATTTTCTATTGGGGCTTTCTTTTCATCAGTAATTTACCGATTTTTGTAGGAAAGATAGATGACGTTATTCAAATGATCGGCATTGACTACCACTACGAATCTATAAGTCGTGGCGTACTAGATAGTCGAGATTTAATCTATTTTCTCTCTATCATCTTCGTCTTTCTTTTAGCAACTGTGACGGCTTTGCAAAGGAGAAAATGGTGAGGCAATAAATTGTGAACATTGTGCTATTGTAAGAATTGCTTAGTAAAGCAATGAAAAACAAACAAAATGCAAAAAGATATTCCCTACTACGAAGGAAAAGGATTTTTAGGCTTACCAAAAGATTTTGCGAAAAACGTGGCTCAATTTGCGCACGAGCAGGAGGTGACATTAGGAGATTTTTATCGAATCCGCTTTTTGTTGTTTCCTATTTATATAGTATTTCGTCCATCTGTGATTCAGCACATTCTACAGACAAATGCAAAGAATTATCGCAAAAGTCCTGCTTACAATCAGTTGAAATTAGCCTTGGGAAATGGATTGGTGACCAGTGAAGGGGCGTTCTGGAAGCGGCAAAGAAAAATGGCACAACCTGCTTTCTACAAAACGCGTTTGGAGCAGCTTTTCGTAGAAATGACAGACGTCGTGGATCATTATGTCCAGCATTTAGAAAGACAAATAGCCGTCGAAGCGGTAGTGAATATCTCTAGGGCAATGGTGCAAGTAACTTCAGATATTGTGATGCGCACTTTATTCAGTTCGAGGAATAACGCCAATCAAGATCAAATGTATCAAATGATGAGCGAAATACAAGAATATGTGACTTTCCGCGTTCATCATCCCTTCCAAATTCCTTTACAATACCTCAACGGACGACATCAAAAGTTTAAAAAGCAACGAAGTGATTTTAGTGTGTCTGTTTTTCAACTGATTGAAGAAAGGCGCGCAATGAAAGAGCGTCCCTCTGATTTATTATCGCTTTTATTGGAAGCAGAAGATGTAGAAACGGGAGAAAGAATGACAGACCAAGAGTTGCGTGATGAAGTCATTACCCTATTTTCAGCTGGTCATGAAACATCTGCCAATGCGATGGCTTGGACGCTGGACTTATTGGCACAGCATCCTACTGTGATTAACAAATTGCGAGCGGAGGAAAAGAGCGTTTTGGATGGCAGGACACCCAGCTTTTCAGATTTGCGCCAATTGCGCTATCATCAGCAAGTCATAGAAGAAGGCATGCGTTTGTATCCGCCCGCTCACGCCATTGGTCGGCAAGCTATAGCAGAAGATGAAATCGGAGGAGTGTTAGTGCCTAAGAAATCAGCTTTTTTTATTAGCGTTTATGCTTTGCATCGAAGTCCCAGATACTGGGAAGCACCAGAGGCGTTTCGACCAGAACGCTTTGAAACGGAAAAGGTAAAAAAACGGCAAAAATTTACTTACTTACCCTTTGGAGGTGGTCAGCGAATGTGCATCGGCAATCACTTTGCAATGATGGAAATGCAACTCCTCTTAGCCAAATTGGTAAGACATTTTGATTTTGAGCGTCTCTCCAATGAAACGGTTCCTTTTCAACCCTTGATTACACTGAAACCCAAAGAGGATATACGTTTGCGAGTGTCTAGACACAGTGAGGTAATGGTATAATGAAACAACTACATAATGACACACCAATCTACACCCAATCCCATCCCGCTACAAAGTAATATCTTATTACAAGCCCAACAATATGCCTTAAATGTTTTTAACCGAAAGCACAAAACGGCTTTGGTGTATCATAGCTATGCACAAATGAGGGCAATAGTAGAAGAAGTGCAGCATTTAGCTGGGCAAAATAAACGCAATGTCAAATCAGCAGAAGTGGCACTACTAGCAGCTTATTTTTGTCCTTTGGGTTATCTAGAAAATTACACACAAGTTCAGCATGCTTCCCTTGTATTTGCTGAAAATTTCTTTCGAGAAAATGCTTACGAAAATACAGCAGAAGTCCTTGCTAATATTGAAAATCACTTTCAAAATTATACCAAAACAGTAGCAGATGCGCTACTATCAGATGCAATCCATAAGGTTCGATACACTGAAAATTATGGAGAACAAAGTGCCTTGCATCGCTTGGAGCTAGAGTTGATGCAAAAAGAAAAATACAGCAAAAGAGAATGGCAACAACAGGAATTGGATCGTTTGCTACGCGTACAGTTTTTTACGCCTTATGCAAAGATTCACTATGCGCCGCAGTTGGCTCAAAATATTGCAAAACAGAAAAATAGAGTAGAAAAAAACGACGAATTGGATACTTCTTCTGCTTCACTGCCGCGTAAATTGCAAGCATTTGAACAAATCGAATTGGAGAAAACAGCACGGGGAGCGCAAACCTTCTTTCGTGCCAATTATCGCAACCACATCAACCTAAGTGCCATCGCCGACAACAAAGCGAACATCATGATTAGCGTTAATTCTATCTTGATTTCCGTATTAATTACCGTTTTGACGTGGCGCAACATCACCCAAACACAACCCGAAGTTTTGATGCCAGGCGTCATATTCTTAGTCACAGCTCTGGCTTCCCTTATCTTCGCAGTTTTGTCTGCTCGACCCAAAATTACTAACTTGAATGAAAAGCAAAAAGAAGCGGTAGAAGCACAAAAAAACATCGCTTTTTTCGGCAATTTTGTACATCTTTCACTAGAAGAATACGAAGAGATGATGGATGAAGTCTTGCGAAAAGATAATTTACTTTACGGCAATATGAGTCGAGATTTATATTATCTAGGACAAGTTCTAGCAAAAAAATATGCTTACCTCAGCATTTCTTATAATGTATTTATGGTGGGCTTTTCGGTCTCCGTATTTTTGTTTTTGGTTTTAATTTTGATACGTTGATACTAACTCTAAAGACTTAGGGTCTGTTTTTATACTCCATTTTGGATAAAAAAGTGCATTTAAGTTTTGTTGATTCGTTGAGATGTTGATTTGTTTAAGCTGTTTTCTTATTTAATATGAGCAATACTATACAAAAGGCTTTTGATCCTACATCTTTTCGCAAAGCTGGACACGAACTGATTGATCTCCTAGCAGATCATTTACAAAATAGCATTCACGGCAAGACCAGTCATTCCCAGAAATGGCAATCACCTTCAGAGCGGATTGATTTTTGGGAAAAAGAGATCGCAAAAGAAGATTTTGACTTGGCGGATTTCACTCAAAAAATACTAGATCAGTCTTTGCACCTGCATCATCCTAAATACATAGGGCATCAAGTAGGCATACCAGCACCAATCGCTGCCTTGATGGGTTTGCTTTCCAATTTGATTAACAATGGAATGGCAATTTATGAGGTTGGTCAAGCTGCAGTTAGCATCGAACACCTTGTCATTAAGCAAATTACAGATTATTTTGGTTTTGGCGATCAAGCAGGAGGACTTTTGACTTCTGGTGGAACGCTAGGGAATTTAACGGCACTTTTGACGGCAAGGAATACAAAAACGATTATTGAAAAAGTAGAAGTAACCCAACAATTGGCCGTTATGGTTTCGGAAGAAGCGCACTACTGCGTAGAACGCGCCGTGCAAACGATGGGACTGGGTGAGCAAGGTATCATCAAAGTTCCTGTGGATGAAAATTTCAGAATGTGCACTGATCTATTAGAACCGCTTTTGGAAAAGGCGCAATCCCAACAGATACAGGTCTTTGCCGTCGTAGGTAGCGCTTGCTCCACCTCAACGGGCAGTTTCGATGACTTGGAAGCAATTGCTCGTTTTTGTCAGAAGTATCAACTCTGGTTTCATGTAGATGGTGCGCACGGAGCCGCTGCCATTTTTTCTGATTGCTACAAATACCTCGTCAAGGGCATTGAACAAGCGGATTCCTTTATTATGGATTTCCACAAAATGCTACTCACACCTGCTTTGACGACGGGGCTTTTCTACAAGAATGTTCAGCATTCCTATCAAACCTTTGCCCAGAAAGCGCAGTATTTATGGTCTGCTCCCAATGAATTAGAATGGTATAATATCGGAAAGCGTAGTTACGAATGTACTAAACTAATGATGAGTTTGCGGGTGTACAGTATTTTGAAAACACAAGGCATGCAGCTATGGTCTGACTACATCAATCAGACTTTTAACTTAGCCAAATCTTTTGCAGATTTACTACAAAGGAGCCCCGATTTTGAGTTGGCGACGATGCCTAGTTGCAATATTGTTTGCTTTCGCTATTTGGGTGCAGACAATTTGAATGAACTAAACAATTACATTCGGCAGCAAATCTTGGAGGCAGGCGAATTTTATATAGTAAAGACGACTTTGAAAGATCAGGTCTATTTGCGCACCACACTAATGAATCCTTTTACGCGCTTGGAAGATTTGGAGCTTTTGTTGAGGCGTGTTCGATCAATTGCTCGTGCTGCGCTCCTAAAAACAATTTAACTTGGTTCTTTGATAATTTTTGCAAAATGTGAACACTAGACTTTTGAAGTTTAAGCCAGAAAGTGCTGTTTTCAAAGCTTTCAGTTCCAAAACTTCAAAAGTCTTATCTAGGGAATTTGAGAAATTGCAAAAATTGAACCTTTAACTTTTGATTCAAAGACTATAGGAATCATTAGATATTACTAACAATTACTTCTAGGGAAAGATAAAATGAATCCACTATTGATGTACGAAAATAGCCTTGATTTTGCCCAAAAGATGGACGAAACGGATGAACTTCGATCTTATCGTGACCACTTTCATCTACCTAAACAAGCAGACGAAACACCTTACATCTACTTATGTGGCAACTCTCTGGGGCTGCAACCCAAATCTGTTAAATCTGATTTAGAGCAAGAGCTTCTGGATTGGCAGCGACTAGGTGTAGAAGGGCATTTTCAGGCCAAAAATCCGTGGTTGCCTTACCATGAATTCTTAACTGCCGCTATGGCAAAAGTAGTTGGCGCAAAACCTGTAGAAGTAGTGGTGATGAATACGTTAACCGTCAATTTACATTTGATGATGGTTTCTTTCTACCAACCCAAAGGCAAACGAAATAAAATCCTGATCGAAGCAGATGCTTTTCCTTCTGATAAATACGCAGTGCAGTCACAAATCAAATTTCATAGGCTGTCCCCTGAAGACTGCTTGATCGAATTGAAAGCAAGAGCGGGAGAAGTCTGTTTGCGCGAAGCAGACATTTTGGAAGTGATTGAACAGCAAGGAGAGGAGATTGCACTGGTTCTACTAGGAAACACTAATTACTATACAGGGCAGTTTTTTGATATGAAAAAAATATCAAAGCAAGCACATGCAAAGGGCTGCTTAGTTGGTTTTGATTGCGCACACGGTGCTGGTAATGTACCTTTAAGTTTGCACGATTCGGCTTGCGATTTCGCAGTTTGGTGCACATATAAATATTTGAATGCTGGCCCAGGTAGTTTGGGCGGCGTATTTGTGCACGAACGCCATGCACAAAATGAAAATTTACCACGTTTTGCAGGCTGGTGGGGACATAATAAAGAGACACGTTTCAAAATGCGCGATGCTTTTGATCCGATTCCTGGTGTGGAAGCTTGGCAATTAAGCAATCCACCGATTTTGTCGATGGCAGCGGTTTGGTCTTCCTTGAAATTATTTGAGGAGGCTGATATGAACCGACTGCGCAAAAAGTCCATTGTACTCACAGGCTATTTGGAATTTTTGGTGCAATCTCTAGGAAAAGCAGTGATTGATATTATCACACCTTCCGACCCGCAAAAGCGCGGTTCTCAATTGTCCATACGAGTAAAAAACGCAGACAAAAAACTATTTGAAGAGATCACGGCAAAAGGCGTTATTGCAGATTGGCGAGAACCCGATGTGATACGCGTCGCACCCACAGCAATGTACAATTCCTACGAAGATGTATATCGCTTTTATGAGGTGTTGAAGGCGGTAGTTTGATCGACTAATTCGTACACGAGCTCTTCATTGAAAATTATTTAATTTCATGTGAAGCTATTAGAGCATGTTTGGCTTCATCCACACATTGATCTCAAATCAAGCCTCTTTTTGTTCCTTACTCATCAAATCCAAATTAACCAAAACAGCAAGGGTCAAAAAGAAGAAAGAACCAATCTTATCGGTTTCTATCAGATCATTGATGATTAATACCACTAGAATGCTGAAAAAAGAAAGCGTCGTCGCCATAATCCAGCTTTTTCTCAGGGCATTTCGAGAACGATGATAGGCTTGCTCGGCTTTCAGTAAGGCGACGCAAATTAGTCCAATGAAAATAAATAATCCGATCAATCCTTGCTCCACGGCGATCATCAGATAGTAGTTATGGATACCCGATTTTTCTGGATTATCACTGACGTAGGTACGAAAACTATTGACCGTGTAAGGTTTGTAGTAATTGTAGAAATTACCACCACCGAATCCAAGTAGTGGTTTTTCTTTAATCATAAAAAAGCCACTCACCCAGCGATAGAATCTTTCCATAAGAGAAATATCTTCCAAATTATAGGTCGCTGCGATCAAATCATCAAATTCTGTGTGAGAAATGGTCTTGTCGTAATCGGGTGCATATTCCAAATACTGATTTTGATTAGCCAAAAATACAATTCCAACAGCACTCAATCCAAAAGCAAGCAAAAGCACGTATCTTATAGCTCGTAGCTTTATCACGAAATACAAAATAGCCGCCATAATTACTGCGATGTAAGCTGCTCTAGTATAAGAAAGATAGAGCGAGAACAACAGAAAAACGAAGGCAGCAAGGAGAAAGTAACGTTTCCCTTTTTGCTCTTTGTACCAAGTAAGAGCGAAAAAAACAAAGGGAATCATCACTGCTATAATGCAAGCATAAGCGACGTGATTTCGATAGAAAGGATGAAGGACTTGATAGATACTTTCAAAAGAAAAGCCATAGCTAGCATGACGAATATTGATGACCAGCACTGTGAAAAGTAAAGGAATAAGTACGCACCAAAAAGCAGTCGCTAAAGATTTTTTAGTGCGCAGTAAACTACCTGCCAAATAGTAAAATACGAGCACATACCAAGTTTTTGCCAATAGAAATTTTACGGAAACAAAAGGATCAGAAGCAGTAATAGTCGTTAGAGCGATCCAAGCCAAATGCAGCAAAATAAATATACTAATTGGATGTTTGAAAAATTGTAGCTTGACAAATTTTGGATATTTAGCGATTTGATAAAGAAAAATACCCATTAATCCAATGATGAGCGGTTCAGTTGGGAGGTCGGTTCCGAATCCATTGGGCAAAACCAGTTCGGTGGAAACTGGAATGCAAAATAGGAGTAAATAGAATATTTTGGAATAATCTGCTAAGCTCACTGCTGCGAGTAGCAGCACAGCGGGCAAAGCCGCTAAGAAGTACCATTCTGTACTGATTGCCAGCCATATAGCAATGATTGTTACTGCGACGAACAGTATCAATGTTTTGGGGAGTAGTCGTCCAAAAATGCGTTTTACTAGCATTCTATTATTTGAGTTTGAGGGTAAACTCACATGGTATTTCTATGAAAAATCTTTTGCTACGAATGCACGAATAAAAGCAAAATCTGGCTAATTGTCAACAGCTTTCATACATACGCCTCTCCAAAACGATCGGCAAGCGTTTTCGTCAAGGCTTTAACCTCTTGTTCTTTGGACTTTGGATAAATCAACAGCACATCACCTTCATCTACGATGATATATTCTTTCAAGCCTTTAATGATCGCCAACTTTTCTTTCGGCAGCCGAATCAAACAATCTTCCACTTCTTCTAAGATCACTTTTTTGCTATTGATTGCATTTTGATATTCATCTTTCTCGGATTCTGAGTGGAGCGAAGCCCAAGTTCCCAAGTCTGACCAACCAATATCCGAAGGCAAGGTGTAGATATTATCCGCGTTCTCCATAATAGCGTAATCCACAGAAATACTGGGCGTTCTGGGATAATGTCTGTCTATAAATTTTTGTTCTTTTTCGGTATTGTATTTGCGTGCTCCCTTTTCTAGTATGTCGTATATTTCGTGAGCATGTTGTTCAAAAGCACGTAGAATTGAACTCGCGCGCCAGATGAAAATACCTGCATTCCACAAATAATTGCCTGCTGCTAGGTATTCGTTGGCGGTTGCTCGGCTGGGTTTTTCTTTGAAGGCTTCCACCTTGTAAACGCCAGGTGCTGGTTCTTGATCCTTTAAGTAATTGATATAACCATAGCCCGTATCGGGTCGGGTAGGAGTGATGCCTAAAGTCACTAAGACTTCTTCTTTTGCCGTCACGTCTAGTGCTTTGCGCAACTGCCCAAGAAAGGCTTCTTCTTTCAAAATAATATGATCGGAAGGTGCAATGATGAAATTGGCGTTTGGATTGAGGCTATGCAATTTAAAAGCAGTGTAGGCGACGCAAGGACCGGTATTGTTGCGGGAAGGTTCGCAAAGGATTTGATTTTCCGTTAATTCAGGTAGGTGCTCTTGGACCAATCCTTTGTATAGCTTATTAGTGACGATGAAAATATTTTCCTTCGGCGTCAGTTTTAAAAATCTTTCATAAGTCAATTGAATCAAGGACTTTCCGACGCCCAGAATATCCAAAAATTGCTTGGGTCGCGCGCTTCGGCTAGCAGGCCAAAAACGACTTCCAACGCCTCCCGCCATAATTGCTACGTAAGTATTAGACATAAGCTCTACACTTTAAATTTTTCGCAATATTAATTGAAAGTTGTGGGTTCTACAACTGTTCTATTGGGGATAAGTCCGAAATCTGTCCTATATTTCACAAAAACACTATTTTCATTTTATATCTAAATTCAAAAAACTAACTTTGCGCTTTCTTATAATAAGCTGAATCATATTTGAAAATAGCTTTACAAAATAAGAGCAAGCCTTTCTCGAATCAGTTCAAAGAACTGCTGAGACCTTTACCGCCTAGATTTCAAGTAAATACACCACTGTTTTGCACTCGAACATCTGTTCATTTTTTACAATCATCTAAAACCAAGCAAGAGCAGATACTTCACACTTCTATTTTTATTTCATTAAAATTAAACTTACTTATGAAACTAAGAAGCTGCATACTATATGCGCTGACTTTCGTGTTTGCACTATCCGTTCAAAGTGCGTTTGCACAAGGAACGACTTCTTCTCGAATCACTGGTTCGGTTGTTTCGGGAGGAGAACCTTTGATCGGTGCAACGGTGATCGCATTGCACACGCCGACTGGTTTTCAGTATGGCACGACGACCAATGAAGAAGGACTTTTCACACTCAATAACGTGAACGTGGGTGGTCCTTACAAAATTACCGTTTCCTACACAGGTTACGAAAGTCTAGAACTAAGTGGGCTTTCGCTCTCTTTGGGACAAACGGAAAATTTGAATTTGGAACTGCAAGAATCTATCAATGAACTCCAGGAAATTGTAGTGACAGCGGGTGGGAAATTTGATGGCAACCAAACAGGTTCTGAGACGAAGATTTCGGAAGGAGTTATCAGTACTTTGCCAACCGCCGATCGAGGTTTGAACGACTACTTGCGCATCACACCACAAGCTGATGTTGCCAACAATGGTTCAAATAACAGTGGTGGTATTTCCTTTGCAGGTGTCAACAATCGTTACAATGCGATTTTTATTGATGGTGCAGTCAACAATGATGTTTTCGGACTTGCCAACTCTGGTACTAATGGTGGACAAGCGGGTATTTCACCGATTTCACCCGATGCGATTGAGCAGATTCAAGTCGTACTCGCACCCTACGATGTCACTTTAGGTGGTTTCGCAGGTGGTGGTATTAATGCAGTGACGAGAAGCGGGACAAATAAGCTAGAAGGTTCAGCTTACTGGTTCACTAGAAATGAAGATTTTGCAGGAAAAACGCCAACCGATATTGAAGGTGCGGAACGTACTAAGCTGGATGATTTTTCTGCGAATACCTTTGGCTTTAGATTGGGTGGACCTTTGATTAAAAACAAATTATTTTTCTTTACGAATGTGGAAATTCAAAGGGATGAATTGCCGAGACCTTTTGTGCAGAGTGAATATATAGGAGATGCTACGGCTAGTGATTTAGAAGCGGTTCGTCAGCGGCTGATTAATGATTTTGGTTACGATCCAGGTGGATTTACAAATAATCCACAAACGACCGACGGCGAAAAAGTGCTGGTCAAATTAGATTACAATATCAATGACAATCACAAACTGACGGCGCGCCACAGCTATGTGAAAGGAACAACGGAAATTCATCCTGCCCCCAGCGCAACGCGCGTGGTCTTCAACAATGTAGGCTATATTTTTCCTTCTACAACCAACTCCTCTGCGATTGAATTGAAGAGTATTTTTGGTTCTACGATGTCCAATAATTTGATTGTAGGCTTGACCACAGTACGAGACGAACGGGATATTTTGGGCGATCCTTTTCCTCAAATTATTATGGCAGACGGACCAGCGGATGTAGTAGTTGGAACAGATAATTTCTCTTACTCTAATGTTGTCAATCAAGATGTTTTCACGATCACGAATAATTTCAATTTATTCAAAGGAAAACATTCCTTGACTTTCGGAACACACAATGAGTTTTTCCAAATAGAAAACTTATTTACTATTTTCTCTACGCCTCGTTATGAATACTTCTTCGATGGCGTAAATCGCTTCTTGGCGGGTGAAAATGCGGATTTATCCTTATTTGGACACGAACAAGCGTTCGATGGTAAAGATATTCGTTTGGGAGATGATGCAAGCAATTTAGGACCGAGTTTCAACGCCATGCAATTGTCTGTTTATGGGCAAGATGAAATTCAAGTAAATCGCGATTTCAAATTAACGCTTGGATTGCGTTTGGATGTTCCGATTTTTTCCGATGATCCGCCACTGAACAATACGGATTTCAATAGTACCACTGTTCCTATCATTGAGCAGTTCTACGATTTAGAGGGTGCGAGAGCAAGTCAAGCACCATCAACGCAATTGTTGTTCAGTCCAAGAATTGGATTTAATTACGATGTATCAGGCGATAAAACGACGCAACTACGTGGTGGCGCAGGTATCTTCACCAGTCGTGTACCTTGGGTTTGGCCGGGGGGCATGTTCATCCGTAATGGATTGAATAGTGCGTTCAATGTCAATTTCGGAATCGGACAGCAAGAAATTTTGGGTGAGCCACAGCAATGGCTGAACAATTTAACGACTAATGTAAGTCCTGCGGGCGATGTGGATTTGTTCGTAGAAGATTTCAGATACCCACAGATTTTAAGAGCAAGCTTAGCGGCGGATCAAAAACTGCCTTGGGGATTGGAAGGAACACTGGAGTTTACCTACACTAAGACTTTGAACAACATGCTGGTGCAGCAAGTGAATGTGAAGCCAAGTACTGCTACGCTAGGTGGCGCGGACAATCGCCCTGTGTTTAATTTCGATGATTTGGTTGATCCAACTTATCAAAACATTACGCTAGTTAGTAATACGAATGAAGGTTACACTTATAACATCACTGGACAATTGACAAAGAATTTCACAAGAAATACCTTCTTGAATGTAGCATATTCTTTCACGAGGGCAGAAGCCGTAGTGGATGGTCGTGGATTCATCAACAATACGAATTGGGAAAATATTCTTAGCGTGCAGGGTAACAATAATCCTTCCAGAGTACGTTCTACTTTTGATGTGGGCTCTAGGATTACCGCTTTCTTGTCCCATAGATTGGAGTACTCTAATAATGCCGCGACGACTTTTTCTCTATTCTTCACTGGTCGATCAGGACAGCCTTACAGTTATATTTACAATAACCCGATTTCAGACATTTCGAACAATGCAGGTTACAATGATTTGATCTATGTGCCAGCCAGTCAAAGTGAAATTAATTTAGTGGATATTACTGATGGTGACGGGAACGTACTCGTCACAGCGGCGCAACAATGGTCTCAGCTAGACAATTTTATTGATGGTAATGACTATTTGAGCGAGAATAGAGGTGATTACGTAGCACCCAACGAAATCAGAACGCCCTTTGAGAGTGTGATTGATTTCAAGTTGACGCAGGATTTCTTCATTGAAACGCAAAATGGTACAAAACACAACCTGCAATTGACTTTCGACATTTTCAATTTCACGAATCTATTGAATCAAGATTGGGGCAGACGCTATTTTGTAGGTGGTAATGTTTTCCCATTGATTCAAGCCAATAGAACAAGCGCAGACGTGGTAGAATACAATTTCACTGATCCAGGCGATACTTTCAATATCGTTCAGTCTGGTACGTACAGTGCGAGATGGATTGGACAATTAGGGATTCGTTATAGTTTTTAGGTGATTTATTGATAAAAATTTGATACAAATAAAAGTGGCGGTTCAGCAACAAGCAGAATCGCCACTTTTTGCATGCTATTTTAAAAAGCTTTAAATTCGTAGAGCAGATATTTTACGGCTGCAGATTTATTTGCCTGAAAATTTGAAACTTTTCCATGAGCAAAAGACTTTCCATTCAAAAAATTCCTTACGGTAAAATTGGTAGCATTCAGATTGACCAATTCATACTGACCAATGCCAATGGCGTGGAAATCCGTATTATAAATTATGGCGGCATCATCACGCATCTTTTCGTACCAGATCGAGAGGGCAGACTAGAAGATGTAGTGCTTGGATTCGATACTTTAGAAAAATACATCCAACCGCATCCACATTTTGGCTGCATCATTGGGCGATACGGTAATCGAATCGCGAATGGACGATTTTCAATAGACGGCGACACTTATCATCTGGCCAAAAATGCAAAAGGACATCATCTACACGGCGGCGAAGTGGGTTTCGATAAAAAAATATGGACGGCTGAGATAGTAGAAGAAAAAGATCGCATTGGTGTGCAAATGGATTATTTGAGTCCAGATGGCGAGGAAGGCTATCCTGGCAATCTAAAAGTCAAAGTCACCTACACGCTCAATGCAGCAAACGAATTAGCAATCCATTACGAAGCGACCACCGACCAAAATACGGTCGTCAATCTCACCAATCATTCTTATTTTAATCTAAATGGCGCAGGAAATGCTTCCGTTTTGGATCACCAAGTCCAAATCAGCGCAGATCATATCACCGCAGTGGACGACGGACTAATTCCGACGGGTGAGTTGTATGCTGTTGAAAATACGCCGCTTGATTTTAGAGAAGCAATGGCTATTGGCGAACGAATCAAGCAGACCAGCAATCCACAGCTAGCCAAAGCCAATGGCTACGACCACAATTACGTATTCAGTGCTAGCTCGGATGAAGCCATACTTCAAGCAAAAGTACATGCACCACTTTCTGGAAGAACTATGGAAGTTTTGACTTCCGAACCCGCCACCCAACTCTATACTTGCAATTTTGAAAAAGGAGGTATTCAAGGTAAGCTAGGCAAAACCTACAAGGATCGAGCCGCTTTCTGCTTGGAAACACAACACTATCCCGACTCACCAAATCATCCCAATTTTCCTTCCACGATTTTAAGACCAGATGAAGTGTATAAGAGTATGACGATTTATCGATTCAAGTAGTTTACTGCTCATCAGACTTCTCCCTCAAACTCCCCTATCTAAAATGTAAAGGAACTTTTGTTACAGTATATTTGCTTGAACTTTTTCGCAAAAAATTATTTTTTATGCATAATTTTGTAAGTGTATGGAAGTGGTCAGATTTACTACAGATTTACTACAGATTTACTACAGATTTACTACAGATTTACTAAATCTTTGATATTAGACTTGCACGGCTTTAAGGATCAACAAGTTATGTGAAAAAGTGTTTAAGCCATATGGATTATAGAACAATAAGGAGCGAACGCCAATTTAAGTCATCTACTGGATATAGCAAATCGGATTTTTCTGAATTAAGAAAGGA
>JBCCRX010000094.1:0-17637 GCA_039201015.1 Bacteroidota bacterium
TTACGCCTTAGGCGAACAGGTTTTGCGCTACTTTTCGTTAGAAAAAGTCTTATGTCCGCCTAAGGCGGATTGCGATTTTTCTGCCTCCATTAGCACAAAAATATCTTGTCAAGAACCTCAGTTTATTCATCCCGCGTTCCTGAGGGTAGAATGATGCTCACTAATAAGCACTTTTTAGTTTATACATCGCGTTTCAAAAGTTCTTACCTTAACAAATTCAATCGACTAAGTACTCTTTTTCTATAAACATACCCAATTGGAAGTTGATTGTCTTGTATAGTGATTTGATTGTTTTGTAGATCAATTAATTCAATCTTATTTAAGTTGACTAGATAGGTTTTATGTACCCTTGCAAAGCTGTGGGTGTAGAGTTGTTCCTCTAAATCCTTGAGCAGCACGCTGATTGGGTAGCTTCTGTCTTCATGCTGCACGTAAGTTGATTTATTCTTTGCAAAAAAATAGGAGATGTCTTTTATTGCAATTGCTTTATAAACGTTTCCTATCTTTACGAAAAAGTTATCTGACTTTATTCGTAACTCATGCTCACTTTTGGGTTGGGATATTTTACTGGTGTTTAGAGAAAGCTCTATAGACTGCCTCAACTGTAAGGTAGAACAGTCTTTGCTTAATAAATTGCTAGGGTGAGTATCTTTTACTTTATCATAGACCTGCTCTGTGTAATAACTAGTAAGGTAGATGAAAGGTATATCAATTTGTTTTTTTCTAACAAAACGGGCAAAGTCATCTCCTCCCTTTCTGTTCTTTCCCAGCACAATATCTATTAATAAGATATCAAACAAGTGTTTTTCAAATAACCTTACCGCCTCTACATAAGAACGAGCTATCTCAACTCTAGTGATATTTATCTCCTTGAGTAGATCGAGAAACATCTCCGTACTTTTGACATTGTCCTCCACGAGTAACACTCTAATATATTTTAAATCTACAGCTATCATAGAAAAATTGGATATTAAGGAATAAAGCCTTGCACAACAAAGATTCTGTGCGATAAAATTTTCGACGGACTGAAATAGGGCATAAAAATTGATTTGTAAGAAAGCTTTTTAGACATCAAAAACCACTAAATATTCCACATACATATTACTGCCACACAAATATAGTATTTTTTTGTTTATCGTTACTTTACAAGTGATTTTATTTATTTTTGTTTGTTCATCTATATTCATCTTGTAAGAAAACCCTTTTCACTGATGTTAGGCAGTTCACTATTAGCCGTTTACATTTGGCTCAAATAGCACTTCATACATATCTGATTCTTAAAAAAACTGGCGTTTTATATTAATTCATACCTCTTTATTTATGTTTGTCTATGAAAAAAGCCCGTTTGTAACAAACAACAATATTATCCAATGTTAATTCAGTTATCTTTGTAGGGTATTAGATTTAATGAACAAAGCTACTTTATTACTTAAATGCCTTCCAGAATCGATTACAAACATTCAATATTATAGGTATATAAGTGTGCAAAACGTAGTCAAGACGTATTGAATAATGGGACAGGCAACCATCTATTCATATTGCTTGCACATACAGCTAAAGGCACACCCTTAATTTTGGTAACTTACCCGTTCTAACACTAGGCGGTAAGTAAAATGCTAGAATTACTGATCCAGTGATTTTACACTTTTTTCTGTATGATTGAATGAAAAAAACCTATCTCTTAGAAGCTGTTTTGATTTATTTTTTGAGAATTGTTACCGATCATTTTTTTACCAATTGAGGCAGCAAAAACGGAGTTTGGTCATCGCTAAAACTTGTCTGCCTCTGGCTGATGACCATTTTTTTAACGTTGAGTAACGTAAAAAGAGCCGTTTGTAAACTGATTATTAATTTCCAAGCAAGCTCTTATTATTTGCCCGTTCCTTAATAGCTTTTCCTTCATTATAAGTCTCCTACATGATTGATTTTTCGATAGCTCCTTGTCTATTGAATAAATGTTGACCATAAATACGTCTGAAATAAACAATCAATCCAATTGCAATAAAAGGCATCAAAATGATAAGCTGATGAATAATAACTTTGATATGAAAAAGCGTAAAACATAATTATTTTAATCAAATCAAGTTAATATTACACAGCTATGAAAAAGACACCACTATGGGAGCAATGTGCTGCCATACACCAACTTAGTGTTCACCTATTAGTTCTATTGACCCTCATCTTACTACAATCCTGTGATACACAGCAGATTCAGCAGGAGAACAATCAAATTGCAGTTGAGCTTGAGCAAAATAGATACATTGCCCAAGCAGAGCAGTACGAGCAAGCACTAGAAAAGCCGATTGTACTAGAACAGCGTGCCATTGAAACCACTTCGGACCAGGAAAGCCTTGAGACAAAGTCATCAGAAGAAGTAAATAGCACCTCTGAAAGGCAGCCCTTTTCCTTCACAGCTATTCGAAACAGTTTGAGCAATTTCTTCTTTGTAGAATTGGGCAACCGTTTCCGATCACTTTGGAGTACAGAAGCAGCAGCAGAAGACTTTTTGCTGTCTAATCTATATGCTACCGCTGCCGATGGAGACATTAATGATCGAGGTACTAACGAAAGCGGACCAGTCACCAATGCCGTGGGGGCACCCGATGGCAACGCTACAGAAATCGGAGCTTCTAATGATTACGTCGTTCTGACGCTTGCGGATGAGTTACCTATGGGAACAGATTACACCCTATATATAGGTGGAAGAGACGGAGCCGCTACTGCCGAAGTGTGGGAAGCACCCGATGGAACAACTTTGCCTAGTAGTCAACAGAATAGCCCTTCAGGTTTTACACAAAACGGAACGGCTTCTTCTAGTGGAGCAATAACGATGGTGACAAAAACAGCAGCCGTAGCTACTAAATTTATATACCTTCAAAGAGGTTCTGGTGATATTTTGATTGATGCAGTGGAATATTGTCTGATAACTTGTGCGCCAACCAATGTGACTGCAATGGCAATGGCAACAACTTGTAGCGGTACGCCTCCAAATGCCATCGCCAATATGGATGCCTCTGTTGTTTTAAATACCGTGACAGATGGCGATCGCTACCACATCGTTTCGGATGGCGATTTTACAGGACTCAATGCAGCCAATGCATTGCTTTTATCTACCATTGGGAGTGCAGCACCTTACACGCTGCTATCAGGTTTAGCCAATCCAGGTAGTGCAGTAACTTATACGATTCGAGTTTATAATGGAAATGATGATGCTTGTGTCACAGAAGTAACGACGGTATTGCGAACCATAGACTGTAATGCTCCATTCTCTTGCGATTGTAAAGAGTACATCTATTTGAATGAACCTTTTGCGATGAGCGTCCTGAAATTTGAAGTGACAGATGCTTCTAATTTTCCATTGACCAACCTTACAGGACCAAATGGAGTACCTTATTGGTATCCTGGAACGACTACTTCTGAACTGCCTAGCCCTCATGGGTTTGGGACAGACTTGAATGGTAACATATATATAGGTGATGAAAATCGAGGTGCTAATATTCGCAAATTCAATTGTGACGGTCAGATTGAACCTATAGATGCTACAACTATAGTAAATGAAAATCCCGATGGTTCGGACCGACCGAATCAGAATTTCTTTAGCATAGACAATACACTGTATGTAAATACAGATGAAGGACCTACTGCTTATGATCTATGTACAGGGCAAGAGCTTGGTCAAGCTTGTTTGAACGGTTCTCCCGCCGCAGGAAGTGGAACTGATAGTGAAACCAATTTGTGGGGACTCTCTTACAATTCTACTACTGAGATGGTCTATGCGACTCAAAGAAGAGGGCAGTCTAAAGTGTGGACATTTACTAGAGCGGAACTAGAAGCCAGTGTAGCTGATGCGACTGGATCAACCTGTATCGATCCGTTGATTTTAGAAAGTAATAGCGTAGATGTCAACAACATCAATGTAGGAGATATGTTCTTACCAAGTCAAGTGCCTGGTTACTATGGTATAGCAGGTGACAATAATGGTAATTTCTACGTTGTTCATAGCTCAGTAGGACCTGGGAATGCTGAAGATAGAATACTAAAGTATGACAAGAATGGAGCTTATCTAGCTAAAACCATTGCAGGTTCTGATGCTACAGATTCTAATCCATTGAATAATTTTGCGCGGGGTCTTGGTGTTACTTGGTCAGAAGAAACCAATATCCTTTTCCTTGCCAATAATACGGATGATCCAGATGTAGATTGTATCACTGCTTTTGATGCTGCTACAATGGCTAGCTTAGGAACAGCTGCTCCTAATCCTGGACTACCAACAGACAATAGAGGTAAAGCCATTGCTATTAACAAAGAATGTTGTCCTGAGAACTTACCTCCTGCTTTCGAGCGTACTATTCCTTGTGGGTCATCTGGAGAAACGTTCTTCCTCAACGAAGAGGCATTTCCCTCCTGTGATGGAATTGTCTGTGGTAGTAGTTGGAATGTTGTTTCTTTGAACGGGGCTACCTTTGAGCCTTGCAATAATAGTGTCACCGTCACAGGCACAGGTTGTAGTGTATTCAGTTTAGATATTAGTGCAGTAGTCAGCACGAATTGTCCTGCACAGGGTACGACTTTCACGATCTGTTTTGATGATGCACCTACTACTTTTGATACACCAACTACAGCGCAAGGAGATTGTACCAACGACATACCCAATGACAATGCAACCATTACGATTTCAAATATTGCGAATGCAGATGTAGTAGGAGTAAGTTCCGCAGGTGCTACTACATACAATGGTTCTGACTACGATGCTACGGCAGCAGCGAGCGATTTATTCTTAGTGGCAGGTGGCAGTGTTACCATTACAGGTTTAGAGCATGCTGAAGACTACATTGTACGCTTATTCAATCAGAGTTCTACTTGTGCCGAGGATATTATGGTAACCACAGCGACAATTGATTGTAGTACTGCCTGCCCAATCATCGCCAACAATATCCCTGTCTTAACGGCAGCTACCTGCCAAGGAAGCACCAACAATATAGATGCCCAAGTCTCCATCAGTAATATCGTAAACGGTGTGAGGGCAGGCATTAGTACTGTGAATGCTGCTGCCTATGACGGACCTGATTTTGCGACAATAGGCACGAACAATATCACAGCAGGAACAATTACCTTCACAGGCTTAGAAGCTGTTCATACCTACATCATCCGTATTTTCACAGATGCCAATTGCTTTGAAGATATCATGATCACAACGACTGCAGAAAACTGCGTAACTTGTGTAGGCAATGCAACATCTGTGATCGAAGAAAGTGGAGTAACCGATGCGCACAATGCACTAGGTATGCCAGATGATCTAGCTGCCGAGCTCAATACAACAGGCAATCTGATTGTACTAAAATTAACCGACCAACTCAATGCAGCAGTAGATTATACCATTCGATGGAGAAGATCGGCGGGTACAGGTGGCAACCCACAAGTGATTGTAGAAGAATCCGCCGATGGAGTGAACTTCACGCAGAATGGAGGCGCATTCACAGTAAGCAATACGGCTTATGCCGATCAGACAATCACTACGGCAGCGAGCACCATGTTTATCCGTATCACTAGTCAAAATGTCTTTAATTTAGATATAGACGCAATCAGCTATTCCACCAATGACTGTAATGCAGGAGTAGTTGGTCTATGCCCTGACGGTATTGCTGATGTCGAAGTCTTCACTTTAGACTACGAAACAGACGATGCAGGAAATGCACTAGTTGCAGGAACAAGCAATATCAACACCAATCAACCTTATGCAAATATATTTGGATCGGGCATGGGCATCACAGTCGTCTCTTCTGATCCAACCAACAACCCCATGAACATCTTCAATTCAGCGGGCACGACAGGTCCCGATCCAGACTTGCAATTTGGTTCGGGTTGGTCAGGCGGTAATATTGCAGATGTCATGCTCGGCAACTTACTGATCGTGAACGATGATGCTGATATATCCACTCCAGATGATGAAGCAAATGGTGTAGAATTCACCCTAACTTCTGATATGCAGCTATCAGCGATTTCTCTTGATATTGTGGATTTAGAAGGTAGAGAAATAGACGCAGATGATATTATTCGCTTTGAAAATACCGTGACGAGCGAGATCGTAGAAGTGCCATTTCAAGACTTTGAAGCCAGTTCAAGTTCTATCTTGTCCGTTGCCAACTTGGTCTATGTAGAAGATGGCGCAAATCGAATTGCTAATTTAATAGCAGAAGAATTAGCAGATTATGCCGCCACTACTGCTTCCATGACGGATAGCGAAACCTTACGCTCTTTCAATAGAGTGACCTTCATCACCGATGCCTCTCTAGGTATTGGCAATATCTGCGTAAAGAAACTACAAGAAGACTATGGTGATTTAGCAGATAATGATAATAGTACCACAGGAACGGGTAACTACAATACCTTGAACAACGATGGCACGCCAGCCAACGATGGTCCGTCACATATCATAAATGCGAATATTAAGCTAGGCGCAACGGTAGATGCAGACCCAAATGGACAACCAAGTGCCGATGCAGGCGTAGCAGGCACAACGGGCGATGACGGTGATGGTACAGATGATGAAGACGGGGTGACGCTGCCAGCCAACCTAACCGCAGGTGCAATGAGCGTAACTTTGGACTTCACTTTGATGAATATGACAGGCGAAGCAGCCAAACTATACGGTTTCATTGACTTCAACAACGATGGAGACTTTGACGAAACCAACGAAATCATCACGCCAGTGATCGTAGCGGATGAAGCGACAAGTGCTCAATTGGTCTTCGATGTGCCCGCAGATGCAGCGATAGGAGCAGATATAGGTGTGCGCTTCCGTTTGACGACGGATATGGACTTAATGACGGCAACAGATGCTTCAGTAGGTCAAGCTGTCGATGGAGAAGTAGAAGATTACATCATTCAAGTAGTAGCCGCGCCCGTACTCGGCGCAATCGGTAACTACGTGTGGTTTGATGAAGACAGCAACGGCTTCCAAGATGAAGGCGAAGCAGGTATTCCAAATGTAGTGGTCATTTTGAAAGATGACAATAATGTAGAAGTGGCGAGAGCCATTACGGACAAAGAAGGGGGCTACTTATTCCCCGATTTGGAAGCAGGTACTTACTTTGTACAAGTAGATGAAACAAGTCTGCCAACCGACAGTGACGGCAACCCAATTACGCAGACGAATATTTTCACCAATGTCGTGGATAGCGACGATGCCGATCTAATCAATGACGATGGCGACTTTGGCAACAAAAATCAAAGTGGCAACGGCTACCAAATCGTCCTAGATGAAGGGGAAGAAAATCTAACTGCCGACTTTGGCTACAACTACAATCCAACGGGAGATGTGAACAATGATATGAATACCGCGACTTTGGGTGATCGCGTATGGATAGATACCGATGGCGATGGCAGACAAGACCCACAAGAGATCGGTGTAGAAGGAGCAAAAATAACTTTATCCACTAATTATGAAATCATTAATGGACTATTGGACATCGATGGCGATGGCATGATTGATGCCGACGACGATGGACAAATCGTGGATGAAAATGGCAATCCAATCATAGTAACCGATGGTGTCATTCAAACTATAAGCATCAATGTATTGATTGATACGGATGGAGATGGAACAAAAGAACCCATTGCTGTACTCGCAGGAGGTGGACTAGATTTGGATGGCAACAATGTGCTAGATGACAATGCCAAAACCTTATTCACGCCGATAGATATGGCGATGACGGATGCGAATGGTTTCTATATCTTCGATGGTTTGCCAACAGGCGCATACACAACTGAAGTGACGGATGATACAGGCGCAAGTGAGCCGATTTTAGGCAATACTTACACCCAAACGGGCGATCCAGATGATTTTGCTGAAATGGCTACGAATCCCGACAATCGCCAAACCGATCCGATTATATTGGGACCAGGCGACGTCTTCCTGAACTCTGATTATGGCTATCAGCCCAATAATGCGGCCCAACTTGGCTCCATCGGCAATACCATTTGGTTGGATGCCGATGCTGATGGTAACGGTCCTTCGGATGTGAATGCTGATGCGATCAATGGAGCAGCAGGAACACCCGATGACAATGAAGAAGGCATTGCGGGCGTCACCGTAGCTTTGGTCAAAGATGTCAACAACGACGGTACTTGGGATATCGGTGAGCCTATTATTTCGACCAGCACGACAGATACGAATGGACAATACTTATTCGATGGCTTGCCATTGGGAGATAGTTATTTGGTGGTAGTGACGGATACCGATAATATATTGCAAGGCTTGAAATCTACTTACGATGTGGATGGTGGAACAGACCCAACAGGCGTCATTGCCCCGACTGCACTGAATGATGTTGATCCAACAACGGTACTCGGCATTTCAGCAGTGCCAACACTTGGACAAAATACCACACCAGCCGATGTGAGCGATCAAGACTTTGGTTACACGCCCGAAAATCAAGATGCGGGGGAAGGTTTGATTGGAGATACGGTCTATTTTGATGAAGATGGTGACGGCATGCAAGATATGGGCGAAGAAGGGATCGAAGGCGTAGTGGTACGGTTGGTGGATGAAAACAATAATATAGTGGCAGAAACGACCACCGATGAAAATGGCAACTACTACTTCCCAAATCTACCTTTAGATGAAACCTTCAATGTCGTAGTCCCATTGGATGCTGCGACCAATCCTGCACTGTCGGGTTTGATCTCTACAGAAGAACCGGGACCAGATGATGGCGATGGCATTGGAGAAACGGATGTGGTGTTGACTTCGGGTACGCCTATAAATTTAGATCAAGACTTTGGTTTCACTGCCCCTATGAACGCAGATGGTAGCATCGGCAATCGAGTGTGGGAAGACCAAGATGCAGATGGCATATACGAACCCAATGGAGTGGATGGTATCATGGGAACAGCGGATGATGAAACGCCATTGGTGGGAGTCACAATTGATCTTTACCGAGACCTCAACGAAGATGGCGTCGTCAATCCAGGTGAGCCAAAAATTGGAACAACCACCACCGATATGGACGGTTTGTATCTTTTCGATAATTTGCCCATTGATGATGGTGATGGCATGAATGACGGTGCTAGCTATGTGGTAGATGTCACCGACGAAGACGGTATTCTATTTGGCTTTTCCAGATCAGAAAGTCCCACTCAAGACCCAGATACCAACAGTGGAGACGACGATCCAATGGACAATGCCAAAGCCGATCCATTTGGGGTTACGATTGGCAATGGTATTGATGACAATCGCAACGTAGATTTTGGCTACTTTAAAGACCCTGCGGCAATCGGCAACTATGTCTTCAACGATGTCAACGGCAATGGTATTCAAGACCTAGGCGATACGCCAATCGAAGGTGTCGAAGTGACCCTGACTATTCAATATCCAGCGGGTGGCAATCCAACGGTACTGACTGCCATTACGGACATGAATGGTTTTTACGAGTTTCCAAATCTCCTATTGGATGAAGACTACCGAATCGGAGCAGGTGTAGCAGAGGGAAATCCGACCACGCCAGCGGCAGACATGCCACAGCATACACTTTCCATTGAAACGATTGGGCAAGAAGGCGTAGGCGAACCATTGGAAGGTTTGGCACCTACGGCAGCGGATGCGCAAGGCACAGGACAGCAGCCCAAGGATGCAGAAAATGTCAATGGCGTGAACGCCGTACCCATTCAAGGTAGCGAAAATACAACAGCGGCTACTACCCCAACTGACGCTTCGGGCGCTGCCAACGAAGCAGCAGAAGCACAATACGACTTTGGCTTCAGCGCAGGTTTAGTCGGCATTGGTGGTACAGTTTGGTCAGATCAAGGAGCAGGTGGTGGCACGCAGAATAATGGTATGCAAGAAGGAGGCGAGCCAGGCATTGGTGGGGTCTTAGTAGAACTATTGGACAATAATGGTGATGTGGTGACGAGCACGACCACCAATCCTGATGGTACGTATCTGTTTGAAGGCTTGACACCAGGTGATTATCAAATTAGACTGCCAGATAGCAATTTCTCAGGTCCACTCAATGGGTTACCATTTTCTTCCGTACCGACGACGATAGCAGATAACGATGATACAGACAATGATGATAATGGTCTCCAGACGGTAGGCAGTGGCACCGTTATTTCTCCTACCTACACCCTAAGTGTGGGTGGCGAGCCAAGCGGAGCAGCAGAAACAGAAACACCAACGCAAGATGGCACCGACAGCTCTGCCAGAGATTTGAATACCAATACTACTGTAGATTTTGGCTTCCAAGATTTGGTGCTACCCGTAGAGCTACTCATCTTCAAAGCACAAGCCGACAAAGATCACATTGATCTAACTTGGTCCACCGCATCGGAGAAGAACAACAGCCACTTCGATTTGGAGCGCAGTGAAGACGGTAAATCATTCAAGTCAATCGCACGAATCCAAGGACAAGGTACTAAGCTAGCGCAAACTGATTACAAATACGAAGATCGAGCGGCTATTCCGAACGTGCGCTACTATTACCGTTTGAAACAAATGGACTTTGATGGACATGCTGCCTATTCAGCAATTAGCACTGCTCAATTGGAGGCGGTGATTGGAGACATCAAGCTCTATCCAAATCCAATTGGCTTAGATCAAGCCCTGCAAGTCCGTTTCTTTGCCAAAGAGGCGGTGGCAGACTTCGTCATTATGGATATGAACAGTAAACCTGTACTACGCGTTAAGCAAGATTTGAATGCCACGGGTTGGGCGACCATACAAATCAAGCTGGATGGCTTGGCGGCGGGTAATTACCTGCTGATGGATAAAATGGGTAATACGAAGCCTTTCGTTGTAGTGGCGGAGTAGTTGTTTGCTGCATCGGCTAGCTATTAAAGATAGAGACAGTACTTGCTGCTGTCTCTATCTTTTTTTATATATACAATTCCTATGAAAAAGAAATAAGCAACACTAGATAAATGAAAGTGTGACACTTTTTACAACGGCAGTGTTTTCTATCATATGATTGTATTTTTTACCAGCAACTTAAATACAGTAAACGCCCAAATCCATGATCGCTCCACCGCCACCTTCCGTTTTTTTTATCCGCCAACTATTGAGACGTCCTATTCTAAATCCAAGCTATATCCAATCATTTTACCCTTTTCCCAAGGCTCGGATCGTACAAATTTCACGTCTAAGAGCGGACACGTACAAATTGGATGCTATACGCTCCTTATAATTATTGAACCACAAAAAATACTTGGAACACTTCTAGCATCTTGATCTAGGAATACTTCACTTCCACCGTTCTACTTTCTGCTATACTTGCTTTGATCGCATCAATGATTTGCATGTCCATCAATCCCTCTTCGCCCGAAGCAGTAGGTGCTTCCTTATTCCAAATATTTTGAACGAAAGCATCCATTTGGGCAGTGGTTTGGTAAGTGTTGCCATTAATTGAAATTTTGATGTTTTTTGAGCCGTGTAGGATGGGTTGTTGCCCGCCATTGAAAGCAGGTTTTAGTTCTAGCCAACCCTCTTCATAAGCAGTATGAAACCGATCAACATAAGCGTTGAAAGAGGTAGAAGCATTACAGAGCGTGCCATTTGGAAATTCCATCTGAAATAAGACGGTTTCGTAAGTCTCTTTGAAGAGTTGCTTGTCATCTACGTAGCCTTTCGCCGTCACTTGGATTGGATTTTCTCCTACCATTCTACGAGCAGCTTGAATGCAATAGACGCCCAAATCCATGATTGCGCCACCGCCACCTTCCGCTTTTTTCATCCGCCAACTATCAGGACGTCCCATTCTGAATCCAAGACTAGACTCCATCATTTTGACCTTTCCCCAACGCTCGTTTGCGCCAATTGCTTTTACGGCTAAATGGTGCGGTTCATAAAAAAGACGATATCCAATTTGGAGGAGTTTGCCTGATTTTTGTTGTGCAGCAATCATCTGTTGGCACTCCGCAGCGTTCATGCCCATTGGCTTTTCACAAATGACGTGTTTGCCCGCCTCGAAGGCACGAATCGTATATTCTGCGTGCATAAAATTGGGGAGAACGACATATACAATGTCAATCTCAGGATTATCAGCGATTTGGTCAAAAGTATCGTAGTTGTAAATGTTCTTCTGTGGAATATCGTATTTCTCCTTCCAAGTTCTTGCTTTTTTAGGTGTTCCTGTGACAATGCCAGCCAAATAGCAGTATTGGGTTTCTTGTAAAGAAGGCGCTAACATATTGGTCGCATAATTGCCTAGCCCTACTAAAGCAACGCCTAGCTTTTCCTTTTTGATAAATACGAAAGATGCTTTTGGTAAGGGAGTAGCCATCATAGATGCGCCGAGTAGTTGTACGGCTTTTCTACGTTTCATAATCTAGTATTAAAAGTGAGATAATAAGTTCCTACCGATCTACATAAGCAGTTGCCTGCAATCCATTGAGCTTCAGATATAGTTGATCTTGTTGAAAGTCAAAAATCACATCGAATCGTTTAAGTAACTCATTGCCAATAATATGCGTCTCAAATTGAGCAGAATTAGGTGTGCTCAGTAGTATAGTTGGGAGGTCCTCTAAGCAAAGTGACTCAAAACAGAAGCGATCCAGTGTGACCACTTGATTAGTAAATTCTTCGCCTGCAGAATTTTGTTCTTTAAAAAGATAGCGTACACTACCCGCGAGGGTAATTTGGTTCTTTGAAAATTTTTGTGATCTAGCTGTACGATTTCAGGCAATAACATGTTCTTTTTGTCTTAGCACAAAAAGAACCAAAAAAGCCAAGACTGAATTTCTTTCTTAACGTTACAAAAGCACCAAAAAGACTAAACAAAATAAACTCGCCCTAAGTATTGTTTTTCAAGCTTTTATTCACGGGCTGCGCCAAGCTTCAGCTCTGATTAGCACCTTGTTTTGGCTCATACCGTATTTTATTTTTAACGCCTTTTTGGCACTTTTTTCACTAAAAGAAATGAGGTCGATTTTGATAATTCCACAAAAAATTCAGAGAACCAAAAAAGAGAACGAGTTCATTTTGTGTTTTGACATCATCTGGAATTGCGCCTGCCCCTAAATCGCTTGATGATTAAAAGGCTGAACAACCATTTCCGAAACCACACCAGAACTGGGTTGCTGACATAAAAACCAAACGGCTTTGGCTGCTTCTTTGGCAGTAACGAATTTATCTCGATTCACACGCATATCGATATCATCCCAGAAAGGAGAATCTACGCCGCCTAGGTAAAGATTGGTGATGCGGACTTTGGTGCGTCTGAGTTCTTCTCGCACAGACTTGAGTAAGCCATTAATACCGTATTTGGAAGCAGAATAGGCACTCGCGCCAGCCATGGGCGTTTTTCCTAACACACCAGGAATATTAACAACCAGTCCTTTTTTGGCTGCTTTCATGGGGGGCAAAAAGACTTTCAGTAGATGAAATGTTCCTCTTAAATTCACATCAATGACCGTATTGAAATCTTCGTAGCTCATGGACTCCAGAGGCTTGATGATTGCCATGCCCGCAGCATTGACCAAAACATCCAGTTGCCCTATTTGCTCATGGATGACTTTCCCAACGGTTTCCACTGCATTTGCATCTGTGATATCTAAAGTGAAAGTATGACTAGAAGGAATATCGTTTTTGCTTGCCACTTCTTTTAATTTACTTTCATCTCTGCCTGTAATAAAAACATTGGCTTTGTTGTTTTTGATCAACTTAGTGCTTTCCGCACCAATGCCACCCGTCGCACCGATAATAAGAACATTTTTATTTTGTAGTAATTCCATCTATTGTGTCTAGTTATTTCAAAGGGCGAAAGTAAATTTTGTCTTTCTCCTTTTTAGTACCGTGTAAACTAAGTTTTTGTTAATTTTTAGAAGCGAGAAATTCCTTAGAATTTTGAGCTTCACAAAACCCATCTGCCGCCGTCGAAGACGGCGGCGAAAAAGGGTTGAGGGAGAAAAAAGGGTTTTTCTAAAACCCTTTTTTCTCCCTCAAACTCCCCTGTACAAAATACAAAGAAACTTAAATCACAGTGTATTTAGATACTGTCAAAAAGTTACGATCGAATAATTTCCAGAAATTCATTGCGTGTTGCTTCTTCCAGAAATTTTCCGCTGTATTCGCTAGTAACAGTGCTGCTGTCATTGTGTTCAACGCCCCTCAATTGTACGCACATGTGTTTTGCATCAATATAAACGGCTACATCGTCCGTCCGGAGTACTGTACGGAGAAAATTTGCAATCTGGACGGTCAGCCGCTCTTGCACTTGTGGGCGTTTGGCAAAATATTCTACAATTCGATTGAGTTTAGAAAGCCCTACTACTTGTCCGTTGGCAATGTAAGCGATGTGCGCTACGCCATAAATGGGTAGGAAATGATGTTCGCAAAAAGTGTGCAATTTGATGTTTTTCTCCACCAGCATTTGTTTGTAGGTGAATTTATTATCAAATAGCGTAATGCTTGGTTCATTGGTCGGATTGAGTCCCGAAAATATTTCTCTAACAAACATTTTCGCCACTCGGCGCGGTGTTCCCTGAATGCTATCATCTTCCAAATCCATACCAAGGGTATGCAAAATCTCGCGAAAATGTCCTTCTATTTTATTCAATTTTTCTTCTTCCGATAAATCGAACGCCCCTTCTCGCATAGGTGTCTCAGGATTGCTACTGTGATGGGCATCGCCAATTTCTTCAATAAAATTGATTTTATGAATCCCATTCTTTTTGTAAGTACCGTTAGTCATAATGATATTTTAATCACTCATACTACATGTACAAGTCCAGCCACCTTAACGCCCTTATTTCTGCTAAGGTTCAAGCAAAAGATTGTATTTAAGTATATTTTGACAGATTCAAGTCTATGGACAAAGTTGTCACAAAAGATCAAAGATAAGACTGAACAATAAGGAAAGTGATGACAGATACTTGTATGTTTTTTATAAAGGTTTTTGCTCTTGAAAGGCTTTTCTTATCAAGCATTTTTTTGCTATCCGTGGCTAAAAGCACTATTTTTGTATAGATTTAGCCACGGATAGCTTTATAGCTTGTCAAAAATCATCAATATGAATGCTTCTTCAGTCATTGGTCGAGTAGCGCAAAAGCAATTATTCAAGGAGGCTCTTGATTCGCCCAAATCAGAGTTCTTTGTCGTCTATGGAAGAAGGCGAGTAGGCAAAACTTTTCTGATAAAGAACGTACTAGGCAATCGCATTAATTTTGAGATGATAGGTATTCAAAATGGCGATTTGAGCGATCAGTTACAAAATTTCGCGAATAAGCTATCTGAATTTGGTGCGGAAACAGTAGAGCGACCCAAAAGCTGGATGCAAGCCTTTTCTTTGCTGCGGCAATATTTGAATGGTATTCATCAAGAGCGCAAAAAGATCATATTTTTAGATGAACTGCCGTGGATGGATACCCACAAATCCAAGTTTCTTGGCATGTTGGGACATTTCTGGAATGATTGGGCACTCTACAACAATGTGCTATTGGTGGTTTGCGGTTCAGCAGCTTCCTGGATGATTAAAAATGTGCTGAACAACAAAGGAGGACTACACAATCGAGCGACGCAATATCTGCCTTTACAGCCTTTTACGCTTCTAGAAACGGAACATTTTCTACAAGCCAGAAATATTAAAGCCAATCGCTACCAAGTCGTACAGATATACATGGCTTTGGGTGGTATTCCTTATTACTTAGATTTACTGAAAGCCAATCAAAGCATTCCGCAAAACATTGACCGACTTTGTTTTGAGAGAAATGGTTTTTTGCGGGATGAATTCGACCGATTGTACAAATCGCTCTTCGATAAGGCAGAAAATCATATTGCCGTCGTTAAAGCTTTGGCTGCGAAGTGGAAAGGATTGAGTCGTAAAGAAATTGTACAATACACTGGTTTGAGCAATGGTGGCAGCTTGACTAGAATCCTAGTAGAACTGGAAAAATCCGCTTTCATTCAGCCTTATTACCCTTTTGGGAAAAAGAAAAAAGGAAGTCTTTATCGGTTGACCGATAATTTCTCTTTGTTCTATTTGAAGCTAATGGCACAGAAGGGTTTAAACAATCAAAAAGAAGTATTTCTAAAGCTATTCACCAATCCTAAATTCAAGATTTGGTGCGGCTATGCCTTTGAAAATACATGCTTTATCCATTACCAACAAATTGCAAAGTCGCTAGGGATTTCGAGTATTTTTCATGAATTTTCTAGCTTTCAGTTTAGAGGAGATGAAACCTACGACGGTATTCAAATAGATCTATTGATTGATCGCGCCGATAGCGTCATCAATCTATGCGAAGTGAAATTTACAAATGCTGACTTCAAACTAACTTCTGCTTACAAAAAGCAATTGCAAGAACGAGCAGATGTATTTTCGAGCATCACCCAAACTCGCAAATCTGTCTTTACTACTTTGATTACCACCTATGGTTTGAGTAAAGCAAATTTACATACGGATGTCGTTCAAAATGTGCTGACTTTGGATGATTTGTTTCGATCGGTTTAGTAAACAAACGTAATAGGATTTTCTCTAGTACTTCGCCACCGCAATCATTTTATCCTCCAATTCATGCACCAACTCCACAAACCTAGCATCGCGTTTGGTGGCATGACTGCGCTCAAAGGACAAATCTATTTTCAAATGCTCCACGATGCGAGAAGGCGCAGACTTCATAATATAAACATCATCGCCCAAATAAACGGCTTCTGAAATATCGTGGGTGACAAATACGATGGTCGGATGAAATTTGTGCCACAACTGCAGCAATAAATCTTGCATTTGTAGTCGGGTATTGACGTCCAGTGCGCCGAAAGGCTCGTCCATCAGGAGAATATCAGGATTAGCGATTAAGCTTCTGGCAATAGCGATGCGCTGCAATTGTCCGCCCGAAAGCGTCGGGTATTGCGCAAATTTGTGTTCGTGTCCAGCCAAACCGACCAGCTCGATCATTTCTAGGGCTTGTACTTCGCGTTCTTTCCTACTTATGCCCTTGTAGCGCAAGGCGAGTGCCACATTTTCCAATACGGTCATCCAAGGCAAAGAAGAATAGCGTTGAAAAACCATGCTGACACGCGTGGAGCTATCAATGGGTTTGCCGTGTAAATAAACCGTTCCAGCCGTTGCTTGCTGCAAACCCGCGATGTAGCGCAGCACCGTAGATTTACCGCAGCCTGACATACCCATTAAGACGACGAATTGCCCTTGTTCGGGCTTGTCCTCCACCAAAAAATTCAAGTCTTTGATGATGTAGCTTTCCCCACCATCGTAGCTTTGGCTGATGCCTTGCAGATGAATGATATTGGACAAAGAGGTGTCTTGAAAGAGCATATTCAATTTATTTAGCACAAAGTTAATAGTCTTATTTCAAGGCTTTGAGTAGCTTATTGCAAATCATTGAAAACAAAGTGAAAAACTTCGTTTTTCACTTTGTTTTCAATGGAGTTCTATGGACGGAGAGAGGTGTCTGGATATTTTTTAAAAAAATATCCAAACACCTCTCTCCGTCCGAAAATTCTGACTGCCAGCCTCTTAAATCTATCTTCTCTTTTGCTACAAAGACATAGAGTATGTTTTAAAATTAAATTCTGATATATTGAAAATTTAGCAAAAATTTGAAATTAAATTTTGTAAAAATCTAGTAATCATCAAATTTGTTGAGAGCATTTGATTTTTATTAGGACACTATCAGGTTATTATGGAA
>JBCCRX010000095.1:0-17559 GCA_039201015.1 Bacteroidota bacterium
AGCCCAGCAAAAAGCTAGACAGCACAAGCAATGTCAAAATTCCTTTTCCAATCATGGGTGAATGCGTTTTTCTTTCTGAACGCTCAAACGAAGGATTTGTCGGTATTGTTCACACTGTTTTAACAAGAATCGGTCGTGCAGCTACTAAGGAAAAATACCCAAAGCCAAATAATCGCTACCAATTTTATTGATCGCACTGACGAAAGCGGCCGTTCTCAGTCCGTCAATATCCTCTCCTTGCGCATAAATTTCTCGGATTTGCTGATAGGAAGTAATCATGGTTTCTTCTAAACCAGAACGCACCAAGTCAATTTCGCTCGCACCTTTTGCAATCAATTCACGATCACGCTCAGAAACACTCTTGCCAGTAATGTTCTCCACCATATCCACCACCTGTGAAAATACCCTTTGATTGAATCGCTTATCCATCCTACCAAAGCGCATGTGCGAAAGGTTCTTGAGCCATTCAAAGTAAGAAACCGTCACACCACCCGCATTCAAATAGACATCAGGAATAATCATAATGCCTTTTTCCAATAGAATTTCTTCCGCACTGGAGGTAATCGGTCCATTGGCAGCTTCTGCGATGATTTTCGCTTTAATGCGATCCGCATTTTCAACAGTAATTTGATTTTCTAAAGCTGCGGGTACTAAAATGTCACATTCAAATTCCATTGCAATGGTTCTTTGCTCACTGCCGTAGCTTTCTGCACCTGGATAGTTCAAAATAGAACCCGTTGCTTCTCTATGCTTCATTAAGTCATGAATATCAATGCCGTCTTTTTTGTAGATCGCGCCTTCTATTTCTGCTACCCCTATAATCACTGCACCGCCTTCGTCTTGTGAAATCATTGCGGTGTGCGCTCCTACATTTCCTAGCCCTTGAACGACCATGGTTTTGCCAGCAATGCCTGTACTTAGCCCCAATTTTTTCATATCTTCCGCCACTTCACAAGCCTCCCGAACCCCATAAAATACACCGCGTCCCGTTGCTTCCGTTCTACCTCTCACGCCACTTTGACTAACTGGTTTGCCCGTCACACAACCCGCCGCATCAATATCACCCCCTCGAAAAGTACGATACGTATCATATATCCAAGCCATTTCTTTTGAACCCGTTCCATAATCAGGTGCAGGCACATCCACGGAAGGTCCGAGCATATTGCGATTAATCAATTCCATGGCATAGCGGCGCGTAATCATCTCCAATTGCGGAATAGTATATTCTCGACGATTGATTTTTACACCGCCCTTTGCACCGCCAAAAGGTACGTCCACAATCGCACACTTGTAAGTCATCAAGGTAGCCAATGCCATGACCTCCTCTTGATTGACGTGATTGCTGAAACGAATGCCGCCTTTGGTTGGAGAACGATGATGACTGTGTTGTGCGCGATAAGCCTGAATAATGCGATAGTCCCCATTAATTTTTACGGGAAAATGAATGCGATATACCGCATTGCACATCTGGATTTGGTTGAGTAAACCAGGATGTAGGTCGGTCTTTTTAGCTGCCTTTTCAAAGTAATTTTGTACACTTTCGTAAAAGCTGGTTTGTGATTTCGGTTCTGTTTTTTTAATCATTTTCTTTAATTTGATCCTCTAATTTGGTTAGTTTACGATCTAAATAGATCAGAAAAGCGACGATGCCTAGAAATACGACGATGATGACCGCAACGACCACGTAGATTTTACCGATACTTCGCATAAAGTCGGGTGAATCGTTTTGGGCGAAAGCGGAAATTGCGGTAACAAAAAGTAGAGCGGTAACGAGTGATACTTTCTTCATTGTCTGTATTTTGCGCCAAAAGTCGTGCTAATTCTTTGATTTCACAAGGTGTGCGTGAGTTAATTTTTGGCTCTAAATGATTTCATTTGGTCGAACACATTTAGAAAAGTATCGCCAATTACTAAAATCTCGTTCGTTTTCGTTTAGAACCTAATTTTTTATCTGCCAAAAAAACGAATCTTAATGAAACTTCCGCTACTCTTCTTATTTCTTTTACCGTTTTTGCTACAAGCGCAAAACATCCAAGCACCACTAGCGGGAGCAAGAGGCGCGGCTATGGGCGGAAGTGGCGTCATTTTTGGTGACATCAATAGTGCTTTTAGCAATCAAGCGGGTTTGACCCAACTCGACCAAATGGCAGCTATGGTATTCGCTGAACGCCGTTTCCTTGCCAGCCCGATCAATCATATTGCGGCTGCTTTTGCCTATCCAAGTGGTTTTGGGACGTTGGGTTTTAGTATCAATAGCTTTGGCGTTGAAAATTATCAGGAGCAGAAAATCGGTTTGATTTATGCGCGGCAATTACTGGAAGGACTTTCTATTGGTGCGCAATTTGATTATTTTAATGTCAATATACCCCTTTATGGCAATCGTGGGGCAATCACCTTTGAGCTTGGACTGCAAGCGCAGCTATTAAAGAAATTGAGTTTTGGTTTTCACTTGTACAGCCCTGCTAGAATTGAGTTGGTAAGCGATGCGGTTTTGCCTAGCATTTATAAAGCAGGCATTGGATACACCCCTTCTGACAAAGTATTACTCACTGCCGAAGTAGAAAAAGACATTGATTATCCTACGCGATTTAGAGGCGGACTGGAATACGCTTTTTCCGCTATTTTCTTTTTTAGAGCTGGCTTCGCGACACAACCTACGCTCGTTAGTCTGGGCATGGGATTGCAGTTAAAAAGTGCTTTAGTGATAGATGTAGCGGCTTCATATCATCAAATATTAGGTGTATCGCCTAGTGTTGGTGTGGCTTATAAGTTTTAAAATTTATGTCTTTAAAAGTAAGATATTTTCTACTGATTGGCTTGATTCATGTCCTTTTGCTGGTGCTGTCTTTTCAGTTGCTAAAAGAGCAAAAACTATTTTTTATACTAGCAGAATTTGGTATCATTGTTTCCTTCCTGTTGTCTATCGTCCTATACCGTTCTTTCATTCGTCCACTGCGTTTTTTATATACTGGCACTAATGCCATTCAAGATCAAGACTTTGGAGTGAAATTCGTGGAGACGGGCGCGCGCGAAATGGATCAATTGATTCGGACGTACAATCAAATGATTGATCAAATCAGGACAGAACGCAAGGAAAGCGAAGAGCAGCATTATTTCTTACAAAAGATCATTCAAGCTTCGCCTTCGGGTATTTTTGTCTTCGATTACGACGGAAAACTAACCGATTTGAATCCAAAAGCGAAAGCCTTATTTCAACTAGAAGCAACCATTATTGATGATCCTAAAAGACAATCGGCACATACTCAATTGCAAGCATTAGCCGATTTAAAGGCAGGACAATCAGAATTATTGGTATTGGAAGGTGCAAAACGCTATCGCTGCGAAAGTTCAGAATTTGTGCACCGGGGATTCAAACGCAAATTTGTTTTGGTGCAGGAAGTCTCCAAAGAAATGCTAGAGGCAGAAAAACATGCCTACGGCAAAATCATTCGGATGATGGCCCACGAAGTGAACAATTCAATCGGTGCGATCAACTCCATTCTTCACTCCATACAGACATTCGAAGAATTAGAAAAAGATTGGGGCAAAGAGCTGGTAGAGGCTTTACAAATCGCGATTGATCGAAATAGTGGTCTGAACCAATTCATGAAAAATTATGCAGATGTTATTCGTTTGCCCAAGCCCAATATCCAAAGAAATTCGATAGATGATCTTTGCCTAGAGACGGCGCGTTTGATGCAAATACAAGCCAAAAAAAGAAATATCAGTATTGAAATAAAAAAACCAACCACAGTGGTTTTTGCCCATTTTGACCAACCGCAAATGGAACAAGTGCTGATTAATATATTAAAAAATGCCATTGAATCTATTGGAGCAAATGGTAGTATAGAAATTGTACTGAGAAGCAGTCCGCCCCAATTAAAAGTACGAGACAATGGCAAAGGCATCCCCGATGAAGTACAAAAGCAATTGTTCACCCCTTTTTTTAGCACCAAAATGAATGGACAAGGGGTGGGTTTGACGCTGATTAGAGATATTTTAAGTCATCATCAATTTGATTTTTCTTTGAAAACCCAAGAGGATGGTTGGACAGAGTTTCTGATTGCGTTTTATTAACTCATGTTACGCAAGTAGTACCTTAGCCTATATTATTCGCTAATCTCTGAGATTGGCGTGTTTTGAATTAGAGTGGCTGCCCGCCTTAGGCTGATTTATTATTGAACTCAGACCAATTTATCTCAACCTTCATAATCCACAAATTCTTTATCCAGTACCAATTCAATATTCGTTTGCACGATTTCGCCCATGGTTTTGCAATCTTCAAAAGCGGAACTGCTGTGGTGTTGCCCCAACTCTATTGCCAATTGGCGTACTTTTTGTGGCGAAGAAATCGTATCTATGGTCATCACTTCCATTAAGTCCTCGAAACGATCTTTGAGCGTTTTGGCACGAGCTGCGATCATACTGCGTTCTTCGAGTTGGTATTGCCGTAAAGTCTTGGGTGACATATACTTCATACCTAGAAAAATAATAGGGTTATTTTCCTTGAAATATTGTGGCAAATAAAAGCTTTTCCAACCTTCGTAGGATTGCTGATCAAAATCAATAGGGCGCAAACGGAATTGAGAGCCTTCTATATCAGGCGTCACGTCCACCACATAATTATAAGCACGCATATCCCCCAATAAACGTACAAAACAACGTTCGTTGAATTTTATAAATTCTTTTGCTAGCCGAATTTCATTGAACTCCGTATCGCCTAAATGATATTTCATAAATTCATCACCTGGCACACCAGCAATGTGTTCTTCTACGAGTGTATTGCCATCCACAAAATAAGACAGAGAATTGGGGGAGAGTATGTCTTCAAGCTCCAAGCCATAGACCCTAGAAGCATCGGCTCGTTTCACATAGAAATGATCGTAATTGTCGTTCAGTCGGTTGATAATTCGGATGCGAAAAGGGCGCGTATTTCCGAAGGTACAATAGTCCACTCGCGCCACTTCCAGATGTTCGATGACTTGTAAATCACCGTCCGTTTTCAATAGGGCGTAGAGTTCGGTTAAGCCTTTGTGAATATCCTCTCGCTCTATCTCGTTGTACTGCATGGTTTCCCAGAGCGTATCCTCTCCTTTTGCATTGATAAGTGGTATAGAAAATTGCGCATGAAGGAGGTCTTCATACTCTACAGGTAAGGATTTGTGCCGTTTGTAAGCATCCAAGTAAATCCAGAGATTTTTTTGAATTTTATAAGGTACTTTTTTCTTAGAAGGAATTGCGCCTGCCATAGTTGGTGATTGCTAAGTGAGCAGAAGTTATCAGCCACGGGTATCATAAGTACATCGTAAACTAAGGACTTGTTTGGTAGTTAGAGAATTTGTAATAAAGAAAAGGGGCTTCTTATGAAACGAACTGAACGCAAAAATAGCCGCGAATGCACGAATAATTAATTCATTTGATAAGAAGTTAGCACTTTGAGTTATTTCTACGGAAGGTAAGAAGAACTTTTCTGACCTGCTCTGCTCTGCGCAATTCCCCATTGACCACTGAAATTAATAGCAAATTCATGCAATACTTCATTCGACAAGTACTAAATACAGTGTAAACTAAGTTTCAGTTGATTCTGAGAAGCGAGAAACTCGAAGAGTTTGGAGCTTCAAAAAAAAATCCTCCGCGCCTCCTTCGGCGGCGCGGAAAGGGGGATGAGGGAGAAAATAAGGCAATCGCAAGAAAGCCAGACTTTGTTGATTCGTTGAATTGTTTATTGCACAGATTCCCTTGATTTTACTTTTTTTGGTCAATGATTACCAGTTAAACAAATAAACAGCTTAAACAATTTAGTGTAAGTACTTCAAAAGTAGAGTTCTATTCGTTTTCTAGTATATCAAAATAACCACTTCATGCAAACACCCACATCTATAGGCGACACGATGTTTTATACCATCAAGGCTTATGACATTGACAGCCACAAACGTGCTATGCCCGTTGCACTTATTCGAGCCATGCACGAAGCCGCAATGCAGAATGTGATCCGCCTAGGGATTTCGGTTTGGGATTTAGAGCCGCAACAATTGGCTTGGGTACTTAGCAATAAGTATGTCCAATTTGAACGCCTTCCAATATTGGGAGAACGCCTACAAATTGTGACGCAGCCCGCAGGCTTTGAAAAAGTGTTTACTTATCGCGACTATCTCGCTTATGACGAAAAAGGTGAATTGGTCTTTTATGCTGCCTCCACTTGGCTGCTCATGAATACCACAACGCGACGGATGATGCGCATTCCTGAAAGCATTCGACATTTTGAGAAAGAAGTGCCCCCCATTGAGGATTGTCTCGACCGCAGTAGGATTGACTTTAAAGCCTTTGACCGAGGGCATTTTGAGGCAAAGTTCAGAGTAGATTGGCATGATCTAGACTTCAATCAGCATGCCAATAATGTGAATTATATCCGTTGGATGTTGGAAGTTTTGGGAAGTGTATTGAGCGATTGGCAATTGAAAAAGCTAGAAATTCAATTCAAAGCAGAATGCCATTGGGGCGACGAATTGATAGCTAGCGCAATGCACTTGGGCAATAAAATTTATCTACACCAACTAAATAAAGTCAAAGACGGAAAGCTACTGGCAATTGCTCGAACGAGTTGGGAAGGGGAATAAGAGATAAAGGCAGTACCTATTAGAGCAGACGCGATTCTATTTGGTGTCTTGATACCAAATAGAATCGCGCTCCTTTTTAATTCAAAACCAAGGCTTCCTCTTTCACTGTTTTTCCTTTCTTCAGCTTCACTACATACTCCCCTTTTGGTAAATAATACTTACCGTTATCTGCTTTTTCTAGCTTAACATCTTTATCCTTTCCCTTGAGCCATTGCTGCATCTTTTCTATTTTGGCTTCATCCAAATGAAAATGATAAGTTTCGTAGTTTAAGCCTTTGGGCACTTCTTTTGACCAAGTATAAAGTTCAAAATCAGGTTGCTCTTTTGCTGCAATGCTAAACGCCACTTCCCCAGCAGCTTTTGTAAAGTAAGGAATTTGCATTTCGGGCTCCTCCGTTTCGTACCACCAAGCATAAGCATTGCCCCAACGACTACTGTGTCTCGTTTCTGCTATTGCAAAGGTGTGTAAATCTTTCTCCAAAATACTATCTTGCAGTTGCTGCAATTCCTTCACATTGGCGATGTAAAAAGAACGACCATGTGTCCCTAAGACCAAGTGTTTGGCTTGCTGCTGCACCACTAAATCGTGTACTGCAACCGCCGGGATCGTTTCATCCATTGCCATGAAAGTCTCCCCTTGATTGAGCGAGATATACAAGCCATGATCCGTACCCACGTAGAGTAAATTAGGATTTGTAGGGTCTTCTTTAATGACGTTTACGGGTTCTAGTGGTAAATCTGTTCCGATGCGTTTCCAAGTCGAGCCATAATCTTCTGAGCGGTAAACGTAGGCTTCAAAATCATCCCAACGATAAGCATTCAAACTCGCATAGACCACGCTTTCTTCATGTTGCGAAGCTTGCACGCGACTTACCCACAAGTCTTTCGGCAAGCCTTTTGTAATCATTTGCCAAGAATGACCACCATCTTTACTGACATGAATCAAGCCATCATCCGAACCCGTGTAAAGTAAGCCAAATCGAAGTGGCGATTCGTGTATGCTTGTCAAAGTAGAAAAAGCCACGTCTCCTTTTCGACCACCCGTGGTGAGGTCATCAGAAATCGCTTCAAAATCATCTCCTTGATTAAAAGAGCGGTGTAATTTGTGCGAGCCCATGTAGAAAATATCCTGATTGTGGACGGACAAATGAATCGGTGCTTGCCAATTCCAACGCAAAGGACGATCGCCCAATTCGTGTTTGGGCGTAATGTATTGACGCGCTCCAGTTTGTGTATTGATTCGGAAGTAATTGCCAAATTGGAAGCCCGTGTAAACGGTCGCATTATCGCGCGTATCTATCGCCACTTGCATGCCATCGCCGCCCATGATACTTTTGTAAGGATATTGCCCTGTACCGTGCCAACGCTCACTAGCTTGGTAGGTATGCGCACCTTTCCAAACGCCATTGTCTTGCAAGCCACCGTAAATATTGTAAGGTGTTGCTTCATCAACGGCTACGGTATAAAATTGTCCAACGGCAGGCGAATTGCATTTATTCCAAGTTTTGCCATCGTCATAAGAAATATTGATACCGCCGTCGTTTCCCAGAATCAAGTGTCCGCTTCTATTTGGACTGATCCAAAGATCGTGGTGATCGGAATGCACATTGCTGCCATTGATAGAGACCCA
Source organism: Bacteroidota bacterium (assembly GCA_039201015.1). Lineage (GTDB taxonomy): Bacteria > Bacteroidota > Bacteroidia > Chitinophagales > Saprospiraceae > JAAUTG01. The sequence goes on from JBCCRX010000095.1 coordinate 8,248, forward strand.
ATTTTTGCCGCCGTCGTCGGAGCGCAAGACGGGAACGCCCATGATGTAAATTTTTTCTTTGTCATCGGGCGCAACTCGAATTTGACCGAAGTAGTAGCCATAAGAATTGTAAACGGCATCCAAATATTTGTCGTGCGTTTTTTCCCATGTTGCGCCACCATCTTCGGAGCGATACACTTCTGCTCCAATGACGGGTGTATCAAAAAGCAGGGAATTGGCAGTCTCTAGGTATTCGACCAATGCAATCGGCTTGATTTGATCTTTTTTCACCATTTCCAGCACCGATTCAGCAGTGTATTTTTCTGGGAAACGATTACTTTTCAAGAACTTTTGTAATTTTTCTTTATCTAAAGCCAAAAAATTAGCTTTGTCCATCTCCCGAAAATCTTCTTTGCTCAATAGCTCCTTTTCCTCCTCCTCTTCTTCTTTCGGGCGACGGTCATAGTTGTCCAAAATCGCATATAAACTACTGCCATTCATTGCCAACCCAATTCTTCCCACACCTTTACCAACTGGAAAGCCGCTTTTCTCCGTACTGAGCAATGTCCAATTATCACCACCGTCAGTACTTTTATAGATACCCGAAGCTTCTCCTGATTCCACAAAATTCCAAGCGCGGCGCGTTCTTTCCCAAGTAGCGGCGTACAAAACATTAGGGTTTTGCCTATCTATCAATAAATCCACTGCCCCCGCATCTTCACCAGCATAAAGTGTTTTCTTCCAAGTTGCACCGCCGTCGGTAGTTTTGTAAATGCCTCTTTCTTCGTTTGGTGAATATAAATGACCTAGAACCGCTACCCAAAGCGTATTGGGATCGCTTGGATGCAAAACTACGCGCCCGATATGATGGCTTTCTTCTAGTCCTTTGTGTGTCCAAGTTTTACCGCCATCTTCACTTTTGTACATCCCAACACCAGCGTAGGAAGACCGACTAGAATTGACTTCGCCCGAACCAAGCCAAATCGTGTTGCGTTCCCAATCCACTGCAAGATCGCCTATGGTCATTACGATTTCTTCTTCAAATAGTGGCTCGAAAGACATGCCATTATTGGTCGTTTTCCACAAGCCACCAGAAGCGTAAGCGACGTAAAAGTGCGTCGGGTCATTTGGAGAAACCTCAATGTCTGTGACGCGACCTGAGAAAACGCTTGGCCCAACGCTTTCGAAGGGAAGATTGGCAACCAAAGAATTTTCTTGTAGTGCTTTTCGAGCATCAAGAGCTGCAATTCGTTCCGCAGCAGTGGTAGCCGCGATAGGGTTAGTTGGCTGCATTTGAGCAGTCGAAAGAAGGGGCAATAGCAAGAGTAGGTAAAATAAATTTTTCATATTTTGTTTGAATGTATTTTGTGTTAAAAATAATCATTCTGCTATAAAAAATGAAGTCGATTTGTCAATCTTCTTTCAAATCAGAAGAGTGGCAGCAATGGCTCAGTATTTGATCAAGCAAATCTAGATGATTTCATTTAGCGCCCACAAAAAACTAAAGCCAACAAACTATAACAGCTTGCTGGCTTTAAAAAATTGATCTAATAATTATGACTTAAGATTTGAAATTCAACTTAGTAAGACCACAAATCTTGCTCAAAATTGAATATTTCTTGTTTGATTTTTTCGGCTTCTAACAAGCGATCTATACTGCCCGAAATATAGTCTTGAATCCGCTCGTTTCTCACATTGGATTGCTTGTAGATATAGCTAGAGAAATAGCGCATTTCCATGATGTCTTCCCAAGTGGTGGGCGAAGCATCATTGCCCAAAGTGTAAGCAGGTTCGCGTGCTAGCAGTTCACGAATATCAGGGTAATAAGCCCAAAACATGGCTTGTTCGTATTTGAAATTACCGTTTTCGTCTCTTTCTTCCAGAATTGGTGCAATACCCAAAATTCTCACCTTCATCGTAGAGGATTCTTCGTCAAAGAACCAAACTTCTTTCAGACGGAAACGCTTTACGTCTTCAAAGTTGATTTCGTTGCGCACCACTTTGATTTTCTCTTCGTAAGTTTCAGGATCGAAAGTGATGATAGTATCCGTAGAAGCACCTTGAGAAGCTACTTCTTCTGGTGTCAGTGGATTGGAGAACTTATCATCTTCGCCACTATATACCGTAATCTCACCACTTACCGCAGATTCCATTAGAATAGAAATGAAGGGACGCTCTGGATAAGCAAAAGGCAAGTTTAATTTTTCTCGAATATCAATGACTCTCCAAATTCGCTTTTCCCACATAATATCTGCCTCTCGAAGTGTTTCGTAAGGCAACACTCGTTTTTCGGTCGTCAATCTCTTTTCCACGATATCATCCAATGGGCGATCTGCGTCTGGATCACTGGCTTCGGTCATAATCGGTGAAGAAGGTGTTTGGGCAAAGCTTGGTACGCTCACCGACAAGATCACCAAACAAAGACTTAGCAGTTTCAAAGCTAATTTCATGTTACTTATATTTATTAGATATGGTTTGCTTTCGCAGTAGCCAAACAGATTTGGCAAGTACGAGAAAACTTATTAGTTCAACTATTGCTAATGAATTGATTTCTTATTTGGAGCAGCAATGAATAAAGATCAAAGCAGCCTTTAAGTTCGTAAAGCTACCTCTATTTTTTATCACTAGCATAACGTCCACAAGGCGGGGGCTTAGTATAAACAAGCTTGAATTAAAACTTTTTTTCTGATTTTTTAATGCAATAAGGCATTTATGCAATCAATAGAGTTGATGCGTTACGATGGGCGTATCTCAAAATGTCGCTCGGGATAGGATAGATTTACTAAATCTTTAAGATTTGGCAAATCAAGTGCAATGATTTGCTAAATTTTTAGAATTTAGTAAATCTAGGTTGCGACATTTTAAGATGTACCCCGTTACGATTATCTTCACTAAAAAATCAAATAGCTGATAATCAGTTTTTTGTGAGCGTATAAATGTGTCAAATCTTGAAAATTTGACACATTGCTCCCAATTTCCCTTCATAACTTCTTGATTGTCAATGACGCATCAAGTCTAATAGAGCGCTTGGCAATTCACTTTCATTAAACAGCAGAGTTCAACTCACATGCGTTCTTTTACTACACCAAATACAAAGAACATGCGCTCAGCTTTCCTTTTTGCTTTTTTACTGCCTGCGATTTTTTCTTGGACACAAGGCTCTAATTTTTCTTTGATTTATGAATTGTCCAATGCTGATTATGAAGAGAAAGTCCTTGGCGGCTACTTCGATTTGACGCCCGAAGATTGTCAAGTTTTAGTAGGCTCAACCGATACTTTGAATTGGGCGCATCATCCTGCGGGCTATTACATTGAAGCCAAAGCAGTCGGCGAATATTTGGAATTAGCTCTAGTAAATCGGACCAATATTCATGCAATTTTGCTGAACAATGAACGCGACTTCGCGCTCCAAATTATAGATACGCTAGGACAATTGGTGATACCTGAAGCAGTTTACTTGAATAAGAAAAAAGTGAAATACGATGAAAAGACGAAGAGCTATCGTTTGAATAAGCGCAAAGGTGGTGGACTGTTGAAAGTGGAAGCAGCAGGACAGTTACTGCTTTATGAAGTGGATAATGATAAGCTCTACAATTCTTTCGATCGCTTTAGCAGCACTTTGATTGGACGTATTGTGACTACTCCTATTCGTATGGGAAGACGCATCTTTAATTATTTCAAAAGAGGCTTTGACTACGGTGATTGGAGACCATACTTTCGTTTTCCAAGAGTTAGATTCAGAAAAAAACTATTAAAAGGTTATATCGCTACCAATCAACCTATCTACCGACACAATGATACCCTAAAAATAAAGGCTTATGTGGCAAAAGAAAATGGACGAGTATGGAAAGATCAATTGGATGTAGAAATTAGTACGTACGATCCCAAAAGCTACCAAGGTCAGGTGCTCCTTACATCAACATTGATGCCCGATGAAAACGGAAACATCATCCAAAACATACATTTAGCGGATTCACTTTCATTGGATCAGCAATATTCTATTTCAATCGCTGCGCATGATAAAATAAGAAATTACAAAGCCTTGTCACATAGCTTTAAATTAGAAGATTATCAATTAGATGAAGTGCGCTATGAGTTTTCAAGTGAAAAAAAGGACTATGAACTCGGAGAAAAAGTTGTACTAAAAGCAGAAGGGAAAGACCAAAACGGATTCTTTGTAGCAGATACTAAAGTGCAAATTATAGCTACCACCGAAACGGTGAACAGCATTATAGATAGCGCGACTTACATTCCTGATACGCTATGGAATGTTGAACAAACACTTTCGGCACGCACCGCTACTCAAATTATTTTTCCAGATAGCCTGCTTCCAAAAGCGGATGTGAAAATACAATTGCAAGCCAGTTTTTCAAACAGCAATGGTGAGCTACACGAAAAAGAAAAGACGATTCAATACGGCTCGAACGTAGCAAAATACGAACTAAAACTGGAAGACGGGCAGCTATTCGCAGCACATTATCGGAGTGTAGAAAGCGTAGAAGATTCGGTATTTTTATTTACTCAATTTGGTCGAGGATACACCAAAGAAAAGATCAAACTTCCCTATCAAGAAAAATTCAACTCCTATGCAAAAAGTCACCAATTAAGAAATGATGAGGGTAGTACGGTTGCTGTGTTTTCTTATCCAAACACCGCTGCTGTGGACTATGCAGGCAGTTATTCAAAAGATAGCGTTTTCATTCAAATCAGCAATCCAAATCAAGTTTCGATCAACTATTGGATTTATCGAGAAAAGGAGTTGGTCGAAACGGGACAAGTTGCATCTGACTTTTATTGGCGTCGTTTTGATGCCGATCATAAAACCTATCACATTGTATATCAATATGTATGGAAAGGAGTATCAAAGCAAGAAAAAAAAAGCATTCAACACTACAAAAATCGCTTGAATATAGTTGTAGAAGAACCCAATCAAGTCATGCCGAGTGAGGAGGCTCAAATCAAGGTGAAGGTATTGGATAGTGAAGAAAAAGCCGTCAAAAACGTCAATTTGGTTGCGGCTGCCATTAATGCTCAATTTGCTTCTTCTGGTAATATTTCAAAACTCGAAATTCCTTATGAACGATCCAAGCAACTGAAAAAATATGCTGATTTTAACGCAAAGCTACCTTATGGTGTAACTAAGAAAAAAGAACTTCCGATTGATAAAAATTGGTATCAAAAATTGCATCTCGATCAAAAGCTGTTCTATCGTCTGCGTTTTTCAGAGGAAGCTATTTATGAAGAACGCATTTCCTTCCAACGAGACAGTTTTTATCAAAATATCGCGCAATTCGCGCCTTATGTTATCGAAAAAGGCAAAGCAGTTCCTATTTTTCTGATTTATTGCAACCGAAAACTGGTCTATTATTACGAAGCAGAAAATGATACGCCCTATAGTTTTGGCGGGAAAGAAGGCTACAACAGTATAGTGTTGCGGACACGCAAGTATGAATACCAAATTGATAGTGTATGGCTGGAAAAAGGAAAAAAACTAGAATTTGCTATAAATACTACACATTTATCTACAAGCCGCAATATTACAAGCCGCCTTCGCCCTGAATACTTGACAACTGAAGAGAAAAATTTGCTGAGAAATCGAATGTTTTTATTGCGCCAAAAGCAGAGTACCGCAGCAACTTATCTTTGGCAGGACACGCTTTCTATTCAATACACAGACCAGATAGAGAATAAATCCTATCCATACAGAGAACCCAAACCTTTGATGTTCGGTCCATTTTCTAAAGAAGTCAACATTCGATTCCTTCAACCGAGCAGAATCGGCACACAATTTTCGTTTGAACCTGGATTTGAATACAAAATTGAAGCTGGCAGAGAGCGATTATATGCCTCAGAATACTTTGATGGATTAATGATTTTACCCTCGCATCTTCCTTACAAAATGCCAATGGACAGCTTAATTAAACCCAATCGGTTGAGGTACAAAAAGCAAGCCCAAATAGACGGCACGCAACTCACCAGTAAATTCAGAAATACGATAAGCGAAGGTGGAAGTTTTCAATTTACTTTCCGAGATAGTTTGCATAGACTTGCTGCCGTCGCTTTGAAAAATGATTCCTCCTCTGCAATAGAGCAGTTCGTCCCAAGTGTAAAATATTTCAAAAAATTGCCCGCAAGCACTTATACCTTACTGCTTGTTAATCAAGACTTTGAAACTTATCACTATCGTTTTCAAGTCAAAAAAGATAGCTTATTTTTCATTAATATTAATCATCCAAAATGGGAAGCGATTAGTAAGGAAGCATTCATAAAATGGTTTCCTCCTACTAAGTCAAGTTCACCAAAAACGCCCTTCATTAGCTTAGAAGACAAAGTACTGCCCTTCGATCTAGCCAATGGAAGGACAATCAGTGGACAAGTAACGGATGCCGATGGCTTTCCCTTGATTGCAGCAAGCATACATATAAAAGGCACGACTCAAGGTACGATTACCGACTTTGATGGCTACTACACGATCAGCGTTCCCGATCATATAGAAAACCCGATCATAGTCGTCTCTTACACTGGTTTCAACACCCAAGAATTTGCAGCAGTAACAAGAGGTCTTGTCGATTTTGTTTTAGAAGAAGGAGTCGCATTGGATGAAGTGGTGGTGGCAGGCTATGGCTTTAGTCGGAATAGGCGTAAAAGTGAGGCAATTGTGCTAAGTGCTCGAAGCGCAGGGATAACGATAGGTAGAAATGGAAGGTTTTACAATGCTCGTTATTTTGATCGAGCTGAAGATGACGAGTACAGTGAGCAAAATAGGAATACAAGCTACGATACGCAGAATATTAAGATGAGAGGTGCATCCAGTATATCGAAAGACAATCCATTTTCGGTTTCCTCCCTTCGCTCCAATTTTCAGGACTGCGCCTACTGGCAACCCAATCTCGTCACCGATCAAAATGGAGAAGCCTATTTTACGGTCACTTATCCTGACAACATCACGAGTTGGAATACCTTTGTGGCGGGCATGGATCGAAAGCTGCGCGCTGGTATCGCTTACGGAAATACGAAGTCCTACAAACCACTTTTGGCGCAACTATCAACACCGCGTTTTCTGGTGGAAGGTGATGAAAGTGATTTGGTTGGGAAAGCCGTTAATTACACCAATGATACGCTGGTGATAGCAACCGAATTTGAATTGGAAGGAGCAGTTTTGCAAAAGAACGCGACTGATTTGGTGGACGGATTCGTAGAAAAAGTCAAGGTGAACACGCCTTTTGAAAAAGATAGTTTGCACTTTCAGTATCAGCTCAATATGGGTGATTATTTTGATGGTGAAAAACGTGCTATTCCGATTATCCGAAAAGGTGTAGAACGGGTAGAAGGGATTTTTCAGCTATTAGACCGAGATACGATTCTTCGCATCCTGCCGCCACTGGAAGAAGGAGAAGTGAAAGTGTTTGCGGAAGGCGATTTATTGCCGAGTATTTTGCGGACTTTGGAGTATTTGGAGGATTATCCTTATGGCTGCAACGAACAAACGGCTAGTCGCCTTTGGGCTTTGTTGATGAAGAAAAAAGTCTATGCAAAACTGGGAAAGGACTTTGAGCAGGAGGAAAAGATCAAGAAAATGGTGGCACGACTCGAAAAAACACAAAATGACGATGGTTCTTGGGGTTGGTGGAATGGCAATGCTGGCAATGATCGAATGAGCATTTACGTCACCAAAGCGCTGCAAGCTGCCGCCGAGGATGCTTACCCGACTGCTGCCTTAAAGAAAGGCTTGGAATATTTGGCTTTGAACAGCAAAAATTACGATCAACGCTCAAAAATAGATGCTTTATTGGTGCTGGCGAAGTCCAATCTACCTTATGATTTTGAAAATGCTTTAGCACATTACGATAGCGCAAAAATTTCTATTTATGAGCGTCTAGCTAGCATTCGTATCCGACAAATCTTGAATCAAGAATATCATTTGGATAGCCTTTATCATCATCAAAAACGCGATTTATTTGGTGCTACTTTTTGGCAACAAAACTATAACTATTGGTACGACAGGAGCAATCAAGTAACTCTTTTGGCTTACGAAATTTTGAGCGCAGCGGGTAAGCAAAACGAGCTAACATCTATTCGACAATGGTTTCTACAACAAAGAGGACGCTACATCCAGTCTGCTTGGATTAATACCTATCAAACTGCTACGATTTTAGCAACTATATTGCCCAAAATCTTAGGAGAAAGTACGCCCGATGAACTAGAAAAAGAGGTTTTGAAAATCAATGGCACTAGTATTCATCGCTTCCCTCACCTTATTACTTTTAGCTCCAATCAAGCGATAACGATAGAGAAACAAGGTAAATCACCTGTCTTTTTTACTGTTTATCAGCGTTATTTTGAGACAAAGCCCAAGCGCAAAGACTCGCTTTTTGAGATTACCTCCACGCTCTATCAAGCCAATAAAAAAGTGAAGCAATTGGAGCAAGGCAAACGCTTGCAACTTAAAGTGGAAGTGACGGTAAAAGATGCCGCAGAATACGTAATGATTGAAATCCCCATACCTGCTGCTTGTTCTTATTACAGCAAACCCAATGGCTCGCGTTTTTCAGAAGTACATCGAGAATATTTCAAAGAAAAAACCGCCATTTTCTGCCAACGTTTGGAAGCGGGGAAATACGAATTTGAACTGGATTTGGAAGCGCGTTTTTCTGGAAATTATAGCCTCAATCCCGTTCGAGTGGAGCAAATGTACTTTCCCGTTTTTGAGGGCAACAATGAGTTGAAGGAAGTGGTAGTGAGGTAGTTATTGGCGGTTGGCTAGCGTATTAAGAAATACGGTAGAAAAGGGAAAAAGCCACGCTACACTTTTGAACAGTTTCTTTCTTTTTTGCGTGTCTTGGTTCTTTCAAATTTTCCTTTTCTCATTGTCGGAGATCAATAATTTTGACTTCCTCTTGGACTTTACTACTTTTAACTAAAGAAAAACGGCTGGCTGTATTATCTTAATAGTTTCTGACACTTATAAGTACTTGCACCTATTTGTTTAAGCTGTTGATTTGTTTAAACTGTTTACAATGAACACTTTACACAAGCTTATTGCCCAAATAATTAGGTAGAACTACTTAGATATGCCAATACTACCAACCGAATTTCAACAGATAATGTCGCACTTTTCAAGATCATTTCGTAAAAACGTATGGAAAAAAGTGCAACTTTTATTGATAGGTATTCTACTGAGCAATAATTTTCGGTTCTTTGAAAATTTTTGTGATCTAGCTGTACGATTTCAGGAAATAACATGTTCTTTTTGTCTTAGCACAAAAAGAACCAAAAAAGCCAAGACTGAATTTCTTTTTTTGCGTTGCAAAAGCACCAAAAAGACTAAACAAA
>JBCCRX010000096.1:0-17326 GCA_039201015.1 Bacteroidota bacterium
GATGTCGTCAATACCACTTGGTTCATGGAAGAAGCCGTGGCGGGCAGTACCAATGCCACGCTCACTGCTCAATGGACGAGTGCCGAAGAGCTATCTGGCTTTGATCGTAGTAGTGCCTTCCTGTCTCGCTATGCTGGTACAGCCTGGGAGATTGGCGGTGCTATATCCGCTAATGGCACTGATCCCTACACCATTACGCGCGCTGGCGTGACTGCTTTTTCGCCTTTTGCCATAGGGACTTCTTTTGTATCCGATTTTAGCTGTGTTGCCAATGACCTAGAACTAGATGAAGTCGCACTAGCCTCTGGCACTTACAGCAGCCAACAGTCCATTGAGTCGGCGAGTCTTATTGAGTCAGGCAGCATTGTAGAATTTATTGCTGCGAATGTGATTGAACTGAAAGTAGGTTTTCGTGCTCAAAGCGGCAGTACATTTGCTGCCATAATTGATGACTGTACATTATCTATCAACGAAAATGAAATGATTGAGCAACGCACCGAAATAGCTGCCCAACCCATTACACGAACTACGCTATTATTTCCTAATCCGGTTGGGCAGCACCTCAACATTCGAGATGGCATCGGGCAAGCGGTGATTTATAATATGCTTGGTCAGGAAATTCAAGCCTTTGAAATTCGAGATGATTTGCATACGCTGGATGTGAGTGGACTAGCGAGTGGACAGTATGTGTTGCTGATTCTTAGGGAAAGTGGAGAGCGAGTGACGCTGGGTTTTGTGAAGTAAAATTAGATCATTTCTAGAATACCTTAATCGCTCAAAGAGGAATTGAAAGCGGTACAGTAATGACTGTTCCAAATTCAATTTTTTAGAAATGCGTGAATCAGGCGTTGCCCTTGTATGTAGGGTGTTGGCAAAGACAGGTGCAACGCTTTGTACATCAGGCGATATAGCATAATTTTTATCATCATATCTATTTTTCTCTTAGAACGGGCGATCAGATAGAATTGTTTTGGTAGTTGTTGTAGATCAATTGACCGCCTCGTAGAAAACAAGACGGGCAAGGCTTTATCATTCTCACCGAAATAACGGAATCCCCGCCACACTTTTCAACTCCACTTCAATCAATTTCTGCCTGTACTGCACATCACTAATCCGATCCTTAATCTGTGTCTCAGCGAGGATCGCTTCGCGCACATCAAAATTGGTGGCTCTGCCCGAGCGGTAGAGTTGTTGGGCGAGTTGGGTGTTGGTAGAGCCCGTTTGGAGGGTGCGTTGTTCGAGATCAAGCTGGTTTTGGAGGGCGGCGTATTCTTGATAGAGGAGAGCAAGATCGGCACGAAGGGTGCGTTCGGCATCGGCGCGGTTGAGGGCAACATTTTCTTTGAATAGTCGGGCGTTGTCGATGTCTTTGCGGATGTCTCGACCTGGAAATAGATTATAGGTCGCATTGATGCCGACGGCTGGCCCGAAAGTGCGATTGGAGAGCAGGAAACCGACTTCGGCTCTGGAAAAATTGTAGTTGTAGCCCGCCGTCAAGTCAAGCCTGGGGTAGAGAGCAGCGCGTTCTTCTTTGATTTGTGCGAGGGCGATTTGCTCGTCGTATTGCAGCAATTGAATGTTGTAGTTTTGAGCGATGGCAATTTGAGTGAGTTGTGTTAGTTTTGGAAGGATGGTTTTGGGCATTTCGGGAGGGACAGCGAACTCAATATCCGCAGCTTGTCCCATTAATAGATTAAGCGAAATTTTAGTTTGGCGAAGTTGATCGAAAAGGTTAAGGAGTAGGGAACTATCAGCATTCACACGGGTCGTTGTTTGTAGCACTTCCAGGCTCGTACCCGTCCCGATTTTAACTTTATTGGCTGCCAAATCGCGCAGCGCGACATTGAGTTCAATGGCTTGCTCTTGAATATCTATTTGCTGCCGAATCCGAATTGCGGTGAAATAGACATTCTGAATTTGGGTCGCTAGATCTTGCATGGCGCTGGCAGTAAAGGCTTGACTGCGTTGTGCCTGCAATTCCAATCGTTCCTTAGCAGCAAACATTCGATAGCCGTCAAAAGCCGTCCATACCAGCGCAAGTCCTGCTCTTACACTGGTATTTCCAACGCCTTGCCCGTTTTGTTCGTCGCCCGAAAAAAAACGTTGAGCGGTATTGTTGCTAGTGTAGCCCACCGAAGCATCAACTGTAGCTTGGGGTAAAAATCCAGCATTGCCATAAGTGTTCAAATTGCCGCTAATCGATTCGTTATTTTTAGCAATTTTTACGCCATAACTATTTTGCAAAGCAATATTGATCGCCTCTTCCAACGATAGCGTATTTTGAGCGAAACTCGTAAAAGCGGTAAGTGTACAAAGGGTCAAAGTGAGAAGGAACTGCTTCATTTTAGTATGGTTGCATGTTTGTTCTATCAAAGCCTAGCTTAGAATATTGCCTAAAATTGAGAGCTATATAAAATGAAACATCTAAGAGCATAAAAGACATTTAAGAGCTTCATTTTCAGGATATTGAGGTAGTATTCTTATTTTTAAATATAGAAATTTTAAGTCTTAGATTCTATAAACTATACGTTCTCGCTCATCAGGTTTCAAAGAATAATTTGGTAATTTAATCCACACCGTTAAAATGGTGGTCAATCTTCGAAAAAGGCCTCTCTATGTGTTCTTATGTGCGCTATGTATTTTAAATTATACAATCTCTACTTTCTCTTAAAATACGTGTAAATCGCTGGAATCACGAATAAAGTCAAAAATAGAGAAATGGATAAACCACCAATGATCGCCACGCCCATCGGGATGCGGCTCGTAGCGGCTGAACCAAAAGCCAACGCAATGGGCAAAACGCCCAAAATAGTCGCTAAACTCGTCATCAAAATTGGGCGCAATCGCAAAGTAGCCGCCTCGATAATGGCGTCGTGTGTAGATAATCCTTGTTCGCGTTTCTGATTGGCAAATTCGACGATCAAAATGCCGTTTTTGGTGACAATACCAATCAAAACGATGATCCCAATTTGACTAAAAATATTAACGGTATGATCAAACATCCATAAGGCTAAGAGCGCACCAATCAGAGCCAGCGGAACGGTAAACATGATGACCAAAGGATCAATGAAACTTTCAAATTGAGCGGACAATGCCAAATAAATTAATGCCAATGCCAACAAAAATGCAAAATAAACACCACCCGAACTTTCTTGAAAGTCTTTGGAAGAACCTGTGAGCGCAGTACTAAAGGTATCGTCCAGTACTTTCCCTTTGATTTCGTCCATAGCTGCGATGCCGTCGCCTAGCGTGTAACCTTCGTTCAAATCAGCAGAAACGGTAGCAGAAATGTAGCGATTGTAGCGGTACAAAGTTGGTGGATTGGATTCTTCTTCAAAGCGTACCAAGTTGCTCAATTGAATCAACTCACCTGCACTATTGCGGACGTAAACATTGGTCAAATCACTGGGTTCGTCTCTAAATTTTTCGGCAGCCTCCCCCACGATTTCGTACTGTTTCCCATTCCGAATAAAATAACCAATGCGCTGACCACTGTAAAACAATTGCAGCGTTTCCGCTATGTCTCGCACGGTAACGCCCAGACTTCTCGCCCGTTCCCGATCAATTAAGATTTGTAATTCTGGTTTGTTGAATTTTAGATTAAGATCGGTGACGGAGAAAGCAGGATGACTATTGGCTTCGTCCATGAATTTAGGCACTATCGCTTTTAGCTTATCAAAATTGGGGGCTTGAATGACATATTGCACAGGCAGCGAACGACCACCTCGACCGACGGAAATAGTTTGTTGTTGGGCGATAAAGGAACGCGCATAATTGAGTTTAGACACTTTGGGGTACAAGCTCCTTACGATCTCTTCTTGAGAACGCGTTCTTTCGGAAGGGTCTTTCAAGCTGTAAAAAACGAAGCCCGAATTGGCAGCCGTGGTCGAGCCAAAACCTGGCGAAGTGACCGAGATGTAAGCACTTTTTTCTTGTAGTGTATCTAGGATATTCAGCAGACTAAGTAGATAATCATCCATCACATCAAAAGTCGTGCCTTCGGGTGCGGTGGCATAGACGCGGAAAGCACTTTTGTCCTCCATGGGCGCGAGTTCGGTTGGAATAATTTTGAGCAAAAAATAAATCCCTACGGCTGCTCCAATGGACAATATCCAGCCCAACCAACGCGCTCGCATAAAACCTTTGAGCAGCGAATTGTAGCCCTTGGTCATGCCTTCAAAAAATCGCTCGGTGGCATTGTATAAAACCGATTTACGCTCCGATTTCTTCAAGAATTTGGAACTCAACATCGGCGTCAAAGTCAAGGAAACGATGGTGGAAATGACAATTGCACCCGTCACGACTAGCCCAAATTCTCGAAACAAACTACCCGTCAATCCTTGCAAAAAGATAATGGGTAAAAATACGGCGACCAGCGTAATAGAAGTCGCAATAATGGCAAAATAAATTTCTTTTGAACCTTCGTGTCCCGCTTTAATGGGGTCTTCGCCCTCTTCTATTCGGCGATAAATATTTTCCAGCATCACGATGGCATCATCTACGACCAAACCCGTTGCCAAAACGATGCCTAATAAGGTCAACACGTTGATGGAAAAGCCGAATAGATACATCACGAAGAAGCAGCCAATCAAGGAAATGGGAATCGCTAAAGTCGGAATCAGTGTTGTGCGAATATTGCGAAGAAAAATAAAAATAATCAGGACGACTAATCCAAAAGCAATCAAAATCGTCTCACGCACTTCTTCTAAAGCTTTACGTACAGAAGTCGTTCGATCAAAAGCTACGCCCACTTTTATGTCGAGTGGCAAATCGCGCTTGATTTGTTCGACCCGTTTATAGACTTCATCCGCTATTTCAATGTGGTTGGAGCCAGGTAAAGGCGTAATCGCAACACCTGTCATTTTGATGATGCCACTACCGCGAAGTGAAGTATTCAAGTTTCTTGGCGCAAGCGTCACATTGGCAACATCTTTGAGCAGCACTGCAATGCCATCGGTTTCTCGAATCACCATTTCTCGGAACTCATCGGCGGTACTCAATCGCCCAAAAGTTCGGATGGTCAGTTCGGTGCGTTCCCCTTCGATTTTTCCAGACGGCAATTCTAGGTTTTGTCGCTGAATAGCATTTCGGATGTCTAAAGGTGTTAGTCCATAGCCCGATAGTTTATTTGGATCAATTTCAATACGAATCGAATATTGCTTTTCGCCCCAAATTCGGATGTTAGAAATACCTGGAATGGTCTGTAGCCTTTCTTTAAAAATATCATTGGCGATTTCACTCAAGTTCAGTAGGTCGCGATTTTCACTTTGCACGGTCAATGCCATAATCGTCACCGCATCGGCATTGGATTTGGAGACGGTGGGCGGATCGGCATCGGGCGGTAAATTGCGTTGCGCTCGTGATACTTTGTCTCGCACATCGTTGGCGGCAGCTTCTAGGTCTGTTCCCAATTCAAATTCGACGGTAATCGTACTGCGCCCGTCGGCACTCGTGGAAGATAAGGATCGAATACCTGCAATACCATTGATGCTTTCTTCGAGTATCTCCGTCACCTGTGTTTCAATGACTTGTGCGTTTGCACCGATGTAATTGGTCGTCACTGAAATGATAGGCGGATCAACCACTGGATATTCGCGCAGTCCCAGATAGCTATAACTAATCGCTCCAAAAAGTAGTATAACAATAGAAATAACCGTCGCCAAAACGGGACGATTAATGCTTACAGAAGACAGACTCATAAAGATGCGTTTTGAGTGGTTTCGGGGACATTTACTTCTATCAATGCGCCATCAGAAAGGGATAATAAACCAGTCGTAATGATGGTATCGCCTGCCATTAAGCCATCCAATATTTCGATTTCGTCCGCCATGCGATTGCCCGTAGCGACTTTGCTCGCGATGGCTCTTCCATTTCTCGCCACAAAAACTTGTTTGCCTTCCAAAACTGGTACGACGGCATCAGTCGGAACGAGTATGGCTTTGTTATTTGTACCCGTCACTAAATTGACTTTGGCGAATTGTCCAGGTTTGAGTAGTCCTGCTCTGTTGTTGGCGGTTGCTCTCACTTTGAAGGTGCGTGTGGCAGGAGAAATTTCTGCACCAATGGCATAAACTTTAGCTGCAAAAGTCTCATCTGCACCAACGACCGTAAATTCTAGCGGCTGATTTTCTCTAACTTTCGTCAAATAGCGTTCTGGCACATCAAATTCTAGCTTGATTGGATGAATTTGTTGCAAATCAACAATGACATCGGTAGGTGTAATATATGCCCCTCGACTAATCTGCCGCAAACCCAAAACGCCCGAAAATGGCGCATGTACCTTCGATTTTTCGATCTGAATATCCAGTATTTTGACTTCCGCATTGATGTCCTCTACTCGATTTTGCAGCCGATCCATTTCTTCTTCACTGATGCCCTGAATTTGGAGCAACTCATCGCCTCTCGCCACTTCTTTTTTCGCTAAATCTAAATTTATCATCAATCGGCTACGCTGCGCCAACAATTCTGAATCATCTATTTGTGCGAGTAGTTTCCCTGATTGTACGTTCGAAGATTCTTGAAAATTGAGGGATACTAGTCGCCCCGCTCGTTCGGGACGAATTTCTACGGTTTCGTTGGCGATCAAACTGCCCGTCGCATTAATCGTTTCATCGACGGCACTGTTTTCGACCACCAAACCTTCAACGGGCGTTGCTCTTGGAGTTGGAGTAGTAGCCGCCGTTTTTGTGTCTTCTTCTTTACAACTTTGCGCAATTAGTAGATAAAACAGGGCAAATAGGACAAGCATTTGTCTCATATCAATAAGATTTCTTTTCCTTCGGCGTTAAACTCACCAACGACTACAAGATTTATATAAAAGTGTTCAATATGGAGTGTGGAATTGGCAACTATTTTGCAAGTGATTTAGGTGTTCGATGATTGAAGAGGAATAATTCTATGAAGGGGTTCTTAAATTATACATAAAAATTATGATAGTACTTGGCAAGAAAGCCTTGTATAAGAAAAACCTATAATCCTATGTTAGTAATTTACCTACGACTTTTGCAAAAGAGACCATAGAGTACTTACGTTTCGCTAATTTGAAAAAACAAAATTTAATTCTAATTGTGCAGTAAGAAGAGGACTCTCTGTCCAAAGGGATAATTGAAATTTTTCGCAGAAAAATTTCAATTACGTATATGGTTTCTGCTCTAAATCTATTTTTTCAAGATTAGTTTTAGCGAAACGTGAGCGAGGAGTTATTAAAATAGAAAATATGAAGAATCTACTAATGCTTTTATTTTTGCTATACTTCCAATCCTTCTTTGCCCAAACCCCAGTAGAATTAGGGGAAGTAGCGTGGCTGAGAGACATATCAACTGCTGAGAAACAAGCTGAACAGACGGGCAAGCCCATTTTCCTGCTCTTCCAAGAAGTACCAGGTTGTAGTACATGTCAAAGATACGGACAAGAGGTATTGAGTCATCCGCTGATCGTCGAGGCAATTGAAAATTGTTTCGTACCGCTAGCTATATTCAACAACAAACAGGGAACAGATCGAAAGGTATTGAACTACTTTAAGGAGCCTAGCTGGAACAATCCCGTTGTGAGAATTATTGACAGCAAAAGAAATAATTTGATGCCGCGCCTGAGTGGAAATTACACGAAATTGGGTGTCGTACAGAGCATGCTTTACGTATTGGAAGATGCACCAGAATACCTGAAAATCCTAGAAAAAGAGTTCCTAGCAGAAGCGATCGGAACGGAAACTACGAGCCTTTCGATGTATTGTTTTTGGAGCGGCGAACTCAAGCTAGGTACAATAGAAGGTATCGTAGCTACCGAAGCTGGATTTATGCACGGTCGAGAAATTGTACAAGTAACTTACAATCCAGAAGTAGTAAAATACGAAGATTTATTGAGCAAAGCTCAACAGGCAAGTTGCGCAGACCGTGCTTTTGTGCATAGCGATGCGCAAGCGCGCCAAGCAAAGCAAATACTAGGACATCAGCAAGTCCAAAACAAGGCAAACTTTAGGCTGGATCAGGATCGCAAGTATTACCTTTCCAAAACTCACTACCGAGCAGTTCCTATGACGCCTTTGCAAGCAATTCATGTTAATCGACTGATTGCCAACAGTGAATCTCCCGATGCGGTGCTTTCAGATCGACAAATTGCCTTTGCCAAAAGAATAGCAAAGCAAGCTAAATTTGAATGGACGAATCGTATCGGTATGGATATTAGAACTGCTTGGAGCAGCATGAAAATTTAATTTACTTTCTGTATGCACCAATTCATAGAAAGCATCCGCATCGAAAACGGAAAAGCACATCATTTAGCACTACACACAGAACGGCTCAATCGAACGCGGCAAGCGCACTTCGGATCATGCGAAGTAATTAATTTAAAAGAATATTTGCATGAAAAATGGCAAGACTTTGTGCTAAAGAATACATCCGAAAATTTGTATAAGTGCAGAATAATTTACAGCAAAGAAATTGAGCAAATTAGCTTTCATCCGTATCAAATTCGTCCTGTTCATAGCCTGAAATTGGTGGAAGACAATGCTATTGACTATACTTACAAAACAGCAGATCGAGCAGCTTTGCACGCACTTTTCAAACAAAAAGCAAAGTACGATGACATCATCATTGTTAAAAATGGCTTACTCACCGATTCTTACTACGCCAATTTGATTTTTGAAGTCAAGGGGCAATATTTTACACCACGCCGACCACTACTAAAAGGTATTCGTAGAGCACAACTGCTGCGAGAAAGCCGAGTCAAAGCGATAGATATTCAAGTAACAGACCTAAAAAAATTTGAAGCGGTTCATTTGGTGAATGCGATGATGGGAGTGAATGATTGCAGGTTAGATTGTTCGGAGATATTTGGGGGGGGGAGAATTTGAGAGTTTGAGAATTTGAGAGTTTGAGAATTTGAGAGTTTGAGAATTTGAGAGTTTGAGAATTTGAGAGTTTGAGAATTTGAGAGTTTGAGAATTTGAGAGTTTGAGAATTTGAGAGAATGAGAGTTTGAGAGAATGAGAGTTTGAGAGAATGAGAGTTTGAGAGAATGAGCGTTTGAGAGAATGAGCGTTTGAGCGTTTGAGAATTTGAGAGGAGGTGAGAAAGGGAGAATTTTTGGCTTGAACTTCCTATTCATTCTCTGGTTATCTTTCGGGACCTATTTTGCGAAGCATTACAATAGAAGGAATACAAGACTGTGACGAATTTAGAACAATTACTTGAAAAGTATATCCAAGACCAACGCATCCAAGAAATCGCTGATATTTTAGAACACGCCAAAAGCAACAGAATTCAACTTTTGGGCATGATTGGAGCAGTAGATGCTTTTGCGCTTGCTGCCACTTACAAAAAATATCGCCAACATTATTTATACATTGCCAGCGATAAAGAAGAAGCTGCTTATTTTCAGAATAATCTTTCTGCTCTTTTTGAAAGCAAAGTCATTCATTTTTTTCCAGATTCTTTTAAACGTCCTCAAAAATTTGAAGTCCTTGAAAATACGAATGTCTTACAGCGCACCGAAACGATTAATAAAATCACCAATTCTAAAGCGACGGGCGAAATCGTCGTTACTTATCCAGAAGCCTTATTTGAGCAAGTAGTCGCGCCTGAAATATTGAATGCAGAGCGTTTGGACATCACAAAGGGAGAAGAAGTAGATGTACGAACGATTATTGAAATACTAACAGAGTACGATTTTAAGCGCGAAGACTTTGTGTATGAACCTGGACAGTTCTCGGTGAGGGGTGGCATCATTGATATTTTTTCTTATGGTAATGAGTGGCCCTATCGCATTGATCTATTTGACGAGGAAGTAGAAAGCATTCGAACTTTCGATCCGTTAACGCAACTGAAAAAACAGGAAATCAGCAGCGTTTCTATTATTCCGAACATCAATACGAAATTCACGCAAGCCCAGAAAGTATCGCTTTTTCGAGTGCTAGCAGAAAATACGGTCATTTGGGTCAAAGATTTTCAAGTGGTGTTGGATCGCCTACAAATGTGCTTTGAAAAGGCAGCCGATTTTGCCGAAACAATTTCTGCACTCGACAAAAGTGAACTCGCTGAAATCTTTAGAGACCGCGCCTTCATTCGGCCCAATGAAGTGATCGAAGACATTCACAGCTATCCCATTTTTAGCCTCACCGATAGCCCGCAGCCCTTTGAATTTGATCAAAAAATTGTATTTCAAATCAAACCTCAGCCTAGCTTTAACAAAAACTTCAAACTCTTAATCGAAAACTTAGAAGACAATCAAAAAAGGCGCATGGAGAATTATATTTTTACCGAAAATCCACGTCAAATTGAGCGTTTCTACAATATTTTTGAAGACCTACAAGCAAAAGTGCAGTTTCATCCCGTTCCCAAAGCCATTCATCAAGGTTTCGTAGATGAAGACCTGAAAATTGCTTGTTACACCGATCATCAAATCTTTGCTCGTTTTCACCGCTATAAATTGCGGCAAGGTTTTTCCAAAGATAAAGCCCTGAATTTGAAGCTATTGCGAGAACTAAAACGCGGAGATTATGTGACCCACATCGACCATGGCGTAGGGCAATATTCGGGTTTGGAAAAAATCAATATCAATGGGCATGTGCAAGAAGCAGTTCGTTTATTCTATAAAAATAAAGACGTTTTGTATGTGAGCATTCACTCTTTACACAAAATTTCGCGCTTTGTAGGCAAGGACGGAAAAGCACCCAAACTGGACAAAATTGGTTCGGATGCTTGGAAGAAATTGAAGCAAAAAACCAAGAAGAAAGTCAAAGATATAGCGGGCGAACTAATCAAACTCTACGCTAAACGTCGAGCTTCTAAAGGGCATGCTTTCCCACAAGATGGCTACATGCAAAATGAACTAGAGGCTTCTTTCATTTATGAAGATACGCCCGATCAATACAAATCGACCGTAGCAGTGAAAGAGGATATGATGAAGGAATATCCAATGGATCGTTTGATTTGTGGGGATGTAGGTTTTGGTAAAACAGAAGTAGCGATTCGAGCGGCTTTTAAAGCAGTCGTGGACGGAAAGCAAGTTGCCGTTTTGGTGCCAACAACCATTCTAGCTTTGCAGCACCACAAAACTTTTAAAGAACGACTGGAAGAATTTGGTGTGACCGTAGATTACGTGAATCGCTTTCGGACGGCTGCTGAAAAAACACAGATCTACAAAGACCTCAAAGCTGGAAAAATAGACATCATCATCGGTACGCACGCGATTTTGAATAAAAAAGTGGGCTTTAAAGACTTAGGGCTATTGGTGATAGACGAGGAGCAGAAATTTGGAGTAGCTGCTAAGGAACGTTTGCGCAATTTAAAGGTCAATGTGGATACCTTGACACTGACCGCTACTCCCATTCCAAGAACCTTGCAATTTTCTTTAATGGCAGCACGTGATTTATCCATTATGCGTACGCCACCACCCAATCGCCAGCCGATTCATACCGAAGTGCGTATCTTCAATGATGATTTAATTAAAGAATCCATTTATTACGAAGTGACGCGGGGCGGTCAAGTCTTTTTCGTCCATAATCGCGTCAAATCTTTGCCCAACATGGTGGCGATGGTGCGCCGACTTTGCCCCGATGTGGATGTAAGTTTTGCACACGGACAAATGGAAAGCAAGCAGCTAGAAAAAACGCTTCTGGCTTTCATTGATGGAAAATACGATGTACTGATTTGTACCAATATCATCGAAACGGGCTTGGATATTCCAAATGCCAATACAATCATCATCAACAATGCACATCAGTTCGGAATGAGTGATTTGCACCAGTTACGCGGACGGGTGGGTCGCTCGAATAAAAAGGCATTTTGCTATCTTTTTTGCCCGCCGATGTCCACTTTGACTTCTGATGCCAGAAAGCGGTTGCGCACCTTAGAGGAATTTTCTGATTTAGGAAGTGGATTTGATATTGCGATGAAGGATTTGGATATTCGAGGTGCAGGCAATCTTTTGGGGGCAGAACAAAGCGGCTTCATCGCTGACATTGGCTACGAAATGTATCAGAAAATCTTAGAAGAAGCCATACAAGAATTGAAGGAAAATGAGTTCAAAGAGCTTTTCAAAGAAGACATGGAAAAAGAGCGCAGCTATGTGCGCGAAGTGACCATAGACACCGATATGGAAATGCACTTGCCCAGTGAATACATTAGCAATATTCAAGAACGCCTCAATCTTTACACAAAACTGGACAAAATAGAGGAGGAGGCGGGCATAGAGCAGTTCAAAGCCATGCTGCGCGACCGTTTCGGACGGATTCCTGCCGAGGCAATGGAGTTGTTTGAAGGTTTGCGCTTGCGTTGGATTTGCAAAGAGTTGGGCTTTGAAAGATTGATCTTAAAAAACAATAAATTGCGCTGCTATTTCGTCGAAAATCCGCAATCGTCTTTCTACGAAAGCCAATTTTTTCAAGACTTTTTCGCTTTTCTCGGCTCAAAAGGTGGAAAGTATAAATTGAGCATCAAAAAAACCAATCGTCACCTTATCATGGTACGCGATCAGGTGCGCAGCTTGAAAGGAGCGCGCAAGGTTTTGGAATTGGTGAGAGAAGAGGTGGGCGGTGCTTTAATTGCTGTCTGAAAGAGTCTTTTGAGCACAAAAAAGTAGAGAACATAGAGTTATTTTTTTCTTAGTTGAATTTTAAGAGCATGTTGGGAGCAGTATTGAACTAGAAATCAATAAATCTCTTCGGGCGGAAACACCAATTTTCACTGATTTTTCCTAGGAAATCAGTGAAAATTGGTGTTTCCGCCCATAAAAAACCGCTAAGGCATACTTGTTGAGCGATTTCAGGAGCGTTCCTAGAACTTATTTTGAGCATGGCTTAAGACTTCGTACATCCCTACTTATTAACTCATGTTACGCAAAACACCAAATTGCAAACGACACAAAGTGCCGCTTGTTTACAAATCGTCGGCTTCGACAGCCACTCTAATTCAAAACACGGTAGCTTTGACAAGCTAATAGATTTCTCGTACCAAAACATACGAGTGCGTAACATCAGTTATTAATGAAAAACCATATGCAGTAATATCAAAGAAAATAAAAGTACCGTACCTACCCTTAATATCTGTGGTGAATCGTACTGTATCAAATATTTGAGGGAGCGAAAGCCGTCTTTGGCACTAAACAAAATGACGAAAGTAAGGGCGATGAGGATGACCCACATGGCGCGTACAAAATAGTTCATTTCAGGGAAAAGAGAGATGATGATGAGGTGCAAGGGAATAGTAGATAGAAATCCAATGAGCGTTGCTTGGCGGTTGGGAGTCACTAGAAAAGCGGCAGTACAAATGAGGACGACGATGCCGCAATTAATGTAGTAGCGCAATTCATTGAGGGTATGTGTAAAGGCGGCTTCTGGATTTTCAAATTTCAAGTAAAGCAGAATCAGTCCCATCGTGATGCCCGAAACGAGCGTCACTAGAATGGTATTTTTTCCTGCTTGTACGGTTTGCTGCTCGGTCGCTTCTTTGTTAATGTAGCCTTTGTAAATGTCAATAGACCAAAGCGTGGCGAGTGAATTGAAAGTGGAATCAACAGTACTCATCAAAGAAGCGAAAAGGGCACACAAAATGATGCCTTTCAGTCCAATGGGCAGATATTCTCGCACCAAATAGGGAAAAGCCATATCGGGTTCTGCCAGTCCATTTTCACCCAAAATGCCATAGAGTGCAATGCCTGGAACGACAATCAAAACTGCCATCATGTACTTCATCACGCCGCCTGCCATTAAGCCAATTTGTGCATGTCGTAAGCTCTTGGCTGCCAGCGAACGTTGCATAATCGTTTGATTGGCGCACCAATAATTAATATTGAGCAGAAAAAGTCCAAAAATGTGTATCCACGGCAGCTTCGGATGATCGGCGGGGAGGTGCAACTTCATCAATTGAGGCGTTTTTTGGTAAAGTTCACTCCAACCCCCCAAATGATGAATAGAAATGAACAGTACTACAAAACCACCGAAAAGCAGGATACTGAATTGGATGATATCGGTTTTTACGACAGCATTCAGACCACCCAAATAGGTATAAGTGGCAGAGAAAATACCCAAAGCTATCACAATGATGCTGATTCGTCGGATTCGATTTTCGCCCAGAACAGCGGCAAAATAATCTTCAAACACCAAATCTGCTGCGTAAGCACCCCAAAATAGGGCCGCGCCCAAAGTAATGGTAGAAAAGATAAGTAGATTCGCGACGCTGTATAACAATCCAAGCGTTTTCCCTAGTCTTTTTTGGATATATTGCGTGATGGTGATGACGCGTTCTTTCAAAAAAAGTGGTACGAAAATAAAGGCTGCCATCAATATACCTTGTACGGCATTGATCTCCAGGCTTGCTTGCGCTAAACCATATAGATAAGCGGAGCCCATCATCCCCAAAAACTGATAGCCATTGATATTAGTAGCGATGCTGGATAAAGCAATAGAAGGCCACTTCAGATTACGAGAACTGAGGAAATATTCTTCCACAGTGGCTTTCTTTTTTACGCGTCCAGAAAGTGCCGTAATGAATATAGCAATGAAATAAAATAGGACAATAGCTAAATCAAGCATGGTTTTCGTTTTGCTAGCGATTCTTTGATGAGGATAATTGGTACAGTGTATTTGTGTATATTTTTAAAAAAAAATAAATGAATGTGACGATCTTATTTATACAATAGATTATCATTTTGAGATTACATATGTATTTATAGGTATTTATAAGGTATTGATTTGCAGATTATTAATATTTCAATGTTTTTTGGCATATAATTTGGTATTGATGATACCGATTAGAGACTTATTTGAAATTTGATTGAGGACGAGGTCAGAGACTATCATATTATTACACGACTACATCAATTTCTGTACTACAAGAATTTTGAAAAACTTTATCAAAAGATTTCGCTCCTCAACAAATTTCTTTAGACACATAGGCTGTAAAGTACAGGTAGAAATAAGTTTAGATTTTTACAAGACACCGATAAAAAGAGTGCTTAGCGTCTGACTTATGACGCTCTAAATTGACTTCTCACTCACACCGCTTTCATAGACAAAGCCACCCTCCCTCGCTTTCGATCTATTTCCATGATTTTCACTTGCACTTCTTGATTCAATTTCAATACATCGGCTGGATTTTTAATGAAAGTATTTGAGATTTGGGAAATATGCACCAAGCCATTTTCCTTGATACCAATGTCCACAAAAGCTCCAAAATTAGTGATGTTGGTCACCAGTCCAGGAACGATCATACCAATTTGTAAATCTTCTATGCTACGAATGCCTTTAGCGAACTCGAACGTTTTTGCTTCTCCTCTTGGGTCAAGCCCAGGCTTTGCGAGTTCCTTCACAATATCATTCAAGGTCGGTAAGCCTACTTCTTGATTGACGTATTTTTGGAGCTTAATTTGTTCGCGTACTTCTTTTTGAGCAATCAAATCCTGCGTTTTTACACCCAAATCACGCGCCATTTCTTTTACTAAATCGTAGCGTTCGGGATGTACCGCTGTATTGTCTAAAGGATTTTTTCCTGCTCGAATGCGCAAAAAACCTGCTGATTGTTCAAAAGCCTTCGCACCCATTCTAGGTACTTTTTTCAGTTCTGTTCTGGACTGGAATCCGCCATTTTCTGCTCTGTAATCCACGATATTTTGCGCCAAAGTCGGGCCAAGTCCAGAGACATAGGTCAGCAGATGTTTGCTTGCCGTATTCAAATTGATGCCAACGGCATTGACGCAGCTTTCTACCACCTGATCGAGACTCTCTTTCAATTGCCCTTGATGTACGTCGTGCTGATATTGCCCCACACCAATGGATTTCGGATCAATTTTCACCAATTCCGCCAAAGGATCCATCAAACGCCTACCAATGGAAACCGCACCGCGCACCGTCACATCTTCGTCTGGAAATTCTTCTCGCGCCACTTCCGATGCCGAATAAATAGATGCCCCCGATTCATTGACCATGAAACAGGCTACGGCTTTCGTAAATTGAATGCCTTGACAAAGCGCGAGGGTTTCCCGACCTGCCGTCCCGTTGCCTACGGCAATGGCTTGTATATCATAGCGATCGACGAGTTGCTGTATGGTTTTTTCTGCTTCCAATTTTCGATTTTGCGGCGGATGCGGATAGATCGTTGTATTGCGCAATAGATTGCCATTGCGATCCAAGCAAACCACTTTGCAACCCGTTCGATAGCCAGGGTCTAAACCCAGCACTGCTTTTTGACCCAGCGGCGCACTGAGCAACAATTGCCTTAAATTATCCGCAAATACTTGAATGGCTTCCGCATCTGCTTTTTCTTTTGCCTTTTTCCGAAATTCGGTTTCTATGGAAGGCGCGAGCAAGCGTTTGTAGGCATCTTTTACCGCCAATGCTACTTGTTCACTCGCTGCCCCATAGCCCTTTACGAATAAGCGTTCCAGTTGGTTAATGGCTGATTCTTCTTCGGGTGCGATATAGACGCGCAGCAAGCCTTCTGATTCGCCTCGAAAGAGTGCCAACAAACGGTGAGAAGGAATGCGTTTGAGGGCTTCTTCAAACTCAAAATAATCTTTATAAACCGCCGCCGCTTCCTCTTTTCCTCTAGCTACTTTTGAGCGTACTGTGGCGTATCGTCGGAAGCTTTGCCGAATTTTGTTTCGGGCTTTTTCGTCTTCATTCACCTGTTCTGCAATAATGTCGCGCGCGCCTTGCAGTGCGGCTTCTACACTTTTTACTTCCTCGTTTAGGTACTTAGTCGCAAGGCGTTCTACATCACTACTTCTTTGCTGCATCAAAGCATCCGCAAGTCCTTCCAAGCCCTTTTCTCTCGCCATAGAAGCACGTGTTTTGCGCTTTTTCTTGTAGGGCAAATAGAGGTCTTCCAGCTTCGTCATCTCCCAAGTCTGTTCGATTTTTTTGCGCAGCTCTAGTGTCAATTTTCCTTGCGCTTCGATTGCGCCCAAGATGCTTTCTCGCCTTTTGTCTATTTCTTCCAGTCGCTTCTGCTCTTTTTGTATGGCAGCAATCGCTACTTCATCCAAAGAATCCGTTCGCTCTTTTCGGTAGCGCGCAATGAAGGGAACGGTTGCTCCTTCTTCGAGCAGCAATAAGGTCTGTTCTATTTGGTGGGCTTTGAGTTGGAGTTTGGAGACGATTCGTTGGATGTGTGTTTTATTCATAGACTTTTGACTATTTGTACTTTTGGGACTGCAAATTTAAAGTGTGTGGGAGAGAAAAGCTAAAACAATTGGTTCTTTGAAAATTTTTGTGATCTAGCTGTACGATTTCAGGAAATAACATGTTCTTTTTGTCTTAGCACAAAAAGAACCAAAAAAGCCAAGACTGAATTTCTTTTTTAGCGTTGCAAAAGCACCAAAAAGACTAAAC
>JBCCRX010000097.1:0-17300 GCA_039201015.1 Bacteroidota bacterium
AAGGACACAAAGAGTAGTATTTTTTCTGCGAAAAAATCTGTGTGCAATTTATATAGCTATGTGTTTCATAATCAATAATTTATGTACTACTTGTTTTAAAAGTCTTGTTTTTTTTGCAAACTTTTTCAAGTATGTAGTACATAAGACTTAAGTATTGTTCAAACTTTGTAGCTATATGCCTTTTTCTATTCATATTGATCCGTGTTTCAAAAAGGCTGCAAAAGTAAGAATCTTCGGTTGGAATGAAAAGCAAAATATAGAATAAGCTCTATTCAGCTTTCTAGCATTTCATTTTTAGGAATAGCCGCGATTGCCTACCTTCGCGCTCTCAAAATCGTAAAAAATATGATACAACGGATTCAATCTATATTTTTACTATTGGCAGGCAGTGCTTGCTTTGGCATGTTTGGCTTGCCTTTTGCTTCTACCGATCAAGTCATCAACAATTCTACTCTCTTTGCCGACAGTGCCTATACCGTCACGGATCATATTGCACTGACGATTCTTTTTGCGGGCGCTGGCATTTTGGCTTTGGCTGCTATTTTTCTATTCAACAATCGCCCGTTGCAGATCAATCTCAGTCGTGTCGCTTTTGTAGCAGCGATTATCGGCTTTGTGCTAGGTATCATTTTATTTTTAAATGACGGCATTGTACAAAATGGCGAAAACCTACCCGAACCCACGGACGGCTTCGGCACAATTTTACCAATCTTGGCAGGCATCTTCCTTTTGCTTGCAATTCGTTATATCAACAAGGATGAAAAATTGGTGCGCTCTTCGGATCGCTTACGGTAAAGCATAAGTTATTCATCCATTCATTGCAATATATAGAAAAACGCTACTCAAATAAGTCCACAAGAAAGAAAAAGCGATGTGGACAATTGTTTCAAATCGTTTGCTTTTCCATAGCTTTGAAGAATAGACAAAAAATTGGAAAAAAAGTCGAATCGACCAGAAAATTCCTAGTCCGCATGCGATGCGTCTGCCTAGTTGAGTCTCAACAATTTCATTACTGGAAGTTAAGCATAATAAGCCCATCAGAAAAACTGTAAGCGCAAGGAAAAAGGTGTGTACTTCCATCATTTGCTTATTGATTAAACTTAGAGTAGTAAGCTCTTTTTTCCAGTTGAAATAGCGAGGAAAAATAAGGTGAATTAGTGCTAATGCTATTAGTAAGCATCCAATGATTTTAAGGTGTATTTCCATAATTCGATAGTATGAAGGTACTGATGAAAGGCGTTATTTTGAGTTCTTCGACGAGCCTTAAATTAGTGTCCTGAAACGTTTCGAGCCAAACTGATTTTGGGTAAAAGTGAAAGAACCCAATGGTATAAGCCAAAAAATTAGGGATGTCTCTCAGATGCTCCACGATGATAATTTTTCCGTCGATTTTCAGAACTCGTTTCAGCTCTCTAAAAAATATATTTCGCTCTTTTTTTTCTCTAATCTCGTGAGCAGAAAGCAATACAAAAATCGCATCCGCTGATTTTGACTCGAGTGGTAAGTAATGCGTCTGTATGCTTTTCGTATTTGGATAAGGCGGGTATGCTTTTCTAGCTCTTTTTATAGAGATTTCGGTATGAATTTTTGGGTCATAGAAATCAAAAACTTTCAAATTACTATCAGAGAATTTTTTATTGAGCAAAACACTTGTTTCATCAAAGCCCGCGTGGATATTAATACTGTTTTTAATGGAAGTATTGAAGTATTTATCTAGCCAATCCAATCGGTAAAGCGAAGAGCAGTCATAGATATAAAATGAAATAATCAGCGAGATAAAAGTTGTAAAAATGATCGTAACTATGAACAAATGAAGCAGAAAATGATAAGATTCAGGAACGACAAATTGAAGGAGAAAAAGCAAGCTAATCATCATTAATGAGAGCAAGTAAAAATGCCAATTGAAACGAACAATATTCCAGACACCTTGGTAGGGTTTTCTCATAGTTCTTATCTTTGAGGAGCTGTTTTTTAAGCTAAATTACGTGTACGCTCGAGTTTTCCTTTTTTCCAAAAATAAGGAATATCTCTTATAATAAAAGCATTTGCTAATCGGATATTTTTGAACTGAAAGCGATTCAAGAACTCGAATTGATACGATTTAACCTCTACTGCTTTTGGACGCCAATTCCGACGAACGCCTTCTATAATCAGCATTTTATTTTGAGCAGCGAGTGGTGTAAAAGTAAAGGGTAAAGGTCCAGCAAACCGACGAGCTTGTTTCCAGTTTTGAAAGGGAGATTGGAGTGGAAGACTATCTTCCTTTGCATTTGTATCTACACGCAATTCGAACTTGGATTTTTCTGACCAGATGCTTATCTGATTTGATTCTTCCATTGTTCTTATGTCCGTGCTTTCGTAAGCGTAGTGCGTAAAAATATTGCCTAGATACTTCATCTGCTTGGCATTGGTCTCAGATTTTAGAATATACAATCCGCGTAATCGCTTTCCTTTGTCATTCACAAATTTCACAAAAATTCGGTAACCAATCAAGAAGAAGTCTTGACCTAAAAAAGCGGGGAAGCCTTTTGGACGAAGTCTGTTGGTTTGTACCATTGCTACGGTAAAAAATGCCCATCGGTCTTCAAAAATATCCAATTTCAAAGTACTTGGAATCAAAGGAAATAACTCCTCTTTTGCTACTGCAAAGGTGAAAACCAAAGAATATTCAAAATGAGCTTCGACTGCAAAAGGATGGTTTTTAAGCATGAGCATTGAGGATTTTAGGTTTCAAAATAAATTCATTGAAATAAATAAAAAAGGCAAATAAAAGCGCGAAAATACTATTCCACTTTCCCCAGAGTAATAAGTCGGCAGCAAGAAAAAATTCAATGACATTCATCACTATAATCAACGTAATTTGTACAATAGCGCACCAGCGACTTTTGATATTTATAATAATCCAAATTGCAATGAACAGTTCTCCAATTCCAATAAGTGGTGTAAGAAAAGCCGCATATTCTACCCCTAAAATCCTAGCGACGATATCTTGATGTCTTGGCGCGAAATGTAGTGTTTTACAAAACAGTCCCATAACAATCCAGACACTTGCGATACAGTAATTGAAAATGTAATAGTACGACATAATGCTATGGCTTAATGTATGATTTTTAGAGCATGTTACCACTTAATCTACTGAACGACCGAACACGTTCGCTTATTCTTCCGTTCTATTAATATGTTGACAAACAACAAGTTAAGAGTGCAAAACTATAAGGTTCAGCATCTTATAATTATTGCATTAATACATATCCAAATGATCAAGTATCAACTCCAGTTCTCAAAAAACCTAGAAATCATATTTATTTAATTTTAAAATCAAGAGTAGCATGACAACATATAATGTTGATGAGCAGACGGTAAGAGATTTATTCTATTTGAAAGATTTGAATGGTTATGAAGTTCATGAGGAAGATATAGATGTGAGGGGTTGGGATATTTATGATCGTACAGGGATAAAATTTGGGGAAGTCGAACGCCTCATCGTAAGTAAAGAAGATAGAAGAGTACGCTATATTGTAGTACAAACAGCAGATACTTACAGAAGAAAAAGAGATGCAGGTTTCTTTGAACGTGTAGGAAATGAGATTAAAGACTTTTTCGGAACAGATGAAGATCGCTCTATTATTATTCCAGTCGGTATGATTGAGATAGATGAGGAAGATCAGCGTGTGAATGCCTTCGGGTACGATTCTTATTTTTACGTCAACAGTCCAAGATACACGGTACACGACCGAAATTTTGTGAGTCCTGGATTTGAGCTAGCTGCAATGCGATATTACACCAATGATGATGAAGCCTATAGAGATTTTTATCGCAAAGAAGATTTTAAAGAGTACAGCAGTAATACCAACTCGACTATAAGCGACCGCAATTTCTATAATACTAGTTTATTCAGCAAAAGACGCAGTAAAAACGCAAACTCAACCACTATGGCAACCGTAGATACGGGTGCTAGAAAGTATTGATTTGACAATTCCCAACGTTTTGTAGGTTCTGAAAACTAAGTAAAGTACAATCTTCAGGAAAACCAATTAGACACGAGTCGCCTCAAAGCCTTTGTCATTGTACCTAAAAATCAGAAGAGACCGTCTTACTGATGGTCTCTTTTTTTGTCTCTATATGAAAAGCACGTTTTATTTCAATTCATAATAACGCGCTCCCAATTTCACACCTTCCGTACCAATCGAAGCAATGGCGAATTTTCCATTGTCCGTCTGTACGCTTTTCGCCAAGCGTTTGCGGTGCAATTGCTCGTAAGTTTCATAATCAATAGCTGTACGACTTTCCAACTTTTCCTTAATTTTGAAATTGGTAACAACGCCTTTCCAGCTAGGCTGTATTTCTGCTTCAAATACTTTTGATTTCGAGCCGCTGCCGTAGCCGAAGAAGCCAAATTTAGTGCGTTCCAAGTCTGCATTTTCTGCTAAGTCGGCATCCAGCGTACTCATCAAAGCTAAGAAAATGGAGCAAGCGTACATATTACCGATTAAGCCAGAAGCACGTTGTGCTTTTTCCAATTTCTCTTTCACCATTGCCCGATAATCGGGCGTTTTGGTAATTGCTCTCAAGAAATTGCTGTAAGCCTTGTGGTAGGTTTTTTCGTCCTCAAACTGCGATTCATCCGGTATTTCAAGTCCATTTTCAGCAGCAAAATCATCCCATGCACCGAGTAGCATTTTCTCTTGCATGTAAATTTCAGAAAAAATGCGCTTGCCATGAAAAGCGTAGGGCAAATGAAAAATCAAACGTTCCCATCGATTTAAAATACTTTCCTTTTCTTCTAGTATTTCCTTTTTCACCGCTTGTTTCCGAAAATGTTCGTAGGCTTCTCGAATTCGATTTTGATAGGTCAAATTAGAATAAGGCCCGTCAAAAACGGGTGTGTCTTTGTGCAGGGTCAAAAAGGCATCATTGTCGTCTATAAAACCATTAACTTCTAAGGAAGTATTCAATTTACTCAGCACATTTTCTGCATCAGCTTCCACGCCTGCTAAACGAAGTGTTTCTTCCACAATCTGCTTTTTGCTGAAGGTGCGCAAAGGCTTGTAGAAATCATGCGCGCTCTGCATGCCTACACCTACAGGATTATTGATGACCAATAAACGTGGGTCGTGCTTCACTAAAATGGCGACTGCGCCTGCCCCTTGTGTATATTCACCCGTGGATGCCAATTCGTATTTCGCAAAATCAGAGGTCACAACGATTCCCATGCGTTCTTCATCACCTCTCACCCAATCCAAAGTATTATGCAAAGCATCTATACCACCCACACAAGCAAAAGTCAAATCTACTACATCGCAATGGACAAAGCAGTTTTCGCCATAGGTGGGCGCGTACTTTTGCTTTAACATTTGCACGACATAAGTAGCGGTCGGTTTTGCGCCGTCTAATGCACTTTCCGTTCCTAAATAGATTCGTCCGATACTGCTTGGATTCAGTTCATTTTTGTCAATGATCTCTGATACCGCGTTGGCAGCCATAGTTGCGGCATCTTCGTGTACATCAGGAATTGCCATGTGAGTCAAGCCAAGTCCCTTGTTGAGTTTGACGTATTCAATCTCGCGTTCTTTGGCCAATGTTTCTATCGGTAAATAGAGTTTGGGGACGTATAAAGCCATATCATCTATGCCGACTGCCTGTGCATTTTTCATAGTAGTTGTGGAATTTAATTTAAGTCGTAAGTGTTTGGCTATCAGTTAATAACTAAATCTTTTTCTTGTTTTTTGGTAATGTAAAATTGGTGGCTTTAAACAAGGCTCAAACATTATTTCAGACGAGCAGTTTAAAATTTGCTTGATTTTGGACTAGAATGAAGTAAGAAAGTAGTACAGAAAAAGATGAAAAAGACATAAAAAGAGCTACATATTTATTCTTCAAAAAGGTTTTATGCTCCATTTGGGATAAAAAAAGTGCATCCACTTTCCTATTGATTTGTTGAGGTGTTTATTCGTTTAATACTCTCAATATCAATTTAGTGTAGTTAAACAAATAAACAATTTAAACAGATCAACAAGTATGCTTATTTGCACAAATTCATCCCGTTCGCAGCATAGTTCATTATTCTTCTTCCTGCTAATTACAGCACTATCCTTCTAATAATTACATCCACTCGTCGGTTGGCTTGTCGTCCTTTCCAGTCTGTATTGTCAAAATCGGGAGCGTATTCTCCAAAGTCTTCATTGGTCAGTAACTCCTGCGGAATACCATGATCGACAATATGAAATTTGGTCATTTCTCCCCTGCGATTGGACAACCAATTGTTGTACTCTACGCTGCCAATGTTGTCCGTATGGCTCTGAATAAAAATTTCGTATTCTTCAATCGGATCAAACTGATCTAAAAAGTCTTGCAGTTCTTTCACCTGCTGGTCATCAATGTAGTAGCTGCCACCCCCAAAGAAAATACTTTTGATGTAATAAGGTGGTTCTTCTGTTTGGCTTTGCGCAAAAACAAAAGTGGCGCTGAAAAGAAAAGACATGAATAAACATAGAGGCAGTGGTGATTTCATAGATAATAAAGCGTGTTGAGTGAGGGCAAGTCAGTAAGCAGTATTAATGTAGAAATGATTACTGACTATGATTTGTTTTTCACTTGTCTATCAATTTTTTCAGAATAGGTTCAACTTTATCTATAATATGCTTTACCGCTGTGCTATCAGTTGATCCACCGCTGAATACTCTTATAATCTTGGCATTTTGATCGGCTATAAAAGTAACTGGGAAACCCCACACATTAAGAAATTTACTTTTTATCAACGTCCCATTGGGATCGCTAATGTGGGTAAATTCCCAGTCATTAGAGTCCAGAAACTCATTAATGTCTTCTCCAGAATTTTGCCCAATGGCTAGAAGATTTACTTTTCCTTTGTATTGCTGCGCAATATAATTCAAACCTGGTATTTCTGCCTCGCAGGGTTTGCAGCCTATGAACCAGAGATTGACAAGCGTAGGTTTATCATTTAAGAATTCGTCCCAATCGTATCTTGACGGTTCTTGATGACGCTAAAAATGGGCAAACGATAACCTTCTAAACATTTCGGTTCTGGATAAAGGCCTTCACCTCCATTTTTATTAAAAATCGCAGTACAATGATCGAAGCCTGCTTGATAATCTTTTGTTTTCCTATCCGAACAGGCGCAGAGCAGTATCGTGAATACTATTACTTTGAGTAGATATTTCAAGCTGTTTTTAGTAAGCACATTCATTCGATTTTGCATTAATAAGATCACCCATTCATCAACGTCTAGAATAATTTGGCGACTCCTTCGTAATCATTATATCGTGTGGATGACTTTCAAAAACGCCCGCCGAAGTGATCCGACTGAACTGCGCCAACTGCAAATCTTCAATGGTGGATGCACCACAATAGCCCATACCCGCACGCAGACCGCCGAGGTACTGCACCATAACTTCTGCTACTGTTCCTTTGTAGGGTACACGACCTTCGATCCCTTCTGGCACTAGCTTTTTGATGTCGTCTTCTACATCCTGAAAATAGCGATCTTTTGAGCCTTTTTTCATCGCACCCAAAGAACCCATGCCTCTATAAATTTTAAATTTGCGCCCTTCGTAAAGTACTGTTTCGCCTGGTGCTTCTTCCACACCCGCAAAAAGTCCGCCTGCCATGATGGTGCTCGCACCACCAGCAATGGCTTTGGCAATATCTCCTGTGTATCGAATACCGCCATCACCCACAATCGGAACGCCCGTATCACGAATGGCAGAGGCCGCATTATAAATAGCAGAAAGTTGTGCCACACCCACGCCTGCCACTACTCTAGTCGTACAAATACTTCCAGGACCTACGCCTACTTTCACGGCATCTACACCTGCTTCGACTAAGGCTTTCGCGCCTACACCCGTCGCGACATTCCCACCAATGACTTGCAAATCTGGATGTTTTTGTTTGATGAGTTTAATGGCTTTTAGGACACCCATAGAATGACCATGTGCCGTATCCACCGTGATCGCATCTACATCTACTTTCACTAGAGCTGCCACCCGTTCTAGCATATCTTCCGTTACTCCAACGGCAGCTCCTACCACCAAACGTCCATAAGAATCTTTGCAAGAATTGGGATAATTTTGCACTTTCATAATGTCTTTGTAAGTAATGAGACCTGCAAGCGTATTGTTTTTATCCACTACGGGTAATTTCTCAATTTTATGCGCTTGCAATATAGACTTGGCTTGCTTCAAATCGGTGCCAACGGGTGCGGTCACTAGATTGTCAACAGTCATCAGGTCTGTGACGGGTCGGTTCAGTGCTTTCTCGAATCGCAAATCCCTGTTGGTCAGAATGCCGATTAGTTTTTTATTGGTATCAACAATAGGAATGCCACCAATTTTGAATTCTCGCATCAACGCTAACGCATCTCCAATAGTAGCATCTGCTTGCAAAGTAACGGGGTCGATAATCATGCCACTTTCTGAGCGTTTCACACTGCGGACTTGTTCCGCTTGCGATTTAATGCTCATATTTTTGTGAATAATGCCAATGCCGCCTTGACGAGCTATTGCAATAGCTAGTTTATTTTCTGTTACGGTATCCATAGCCGCAGATACGATGGGCACGTTGAGTCGTAAATTTCGTGTTAACTGCGCGCTGGTATCGACTTCGCGTGGAAGAACTTCCGAATAGGCTGGAACCAATAGTACATCATCGAAAGTGAGGGATTCTCCTGTAAATTTTTGCTGAAAGCTATTTGTTATTTCCATGCGCAAAGGTAAAGAAGTTTTGAAGAGCTAAAAAAAAGATGCCATATAAAATTTGCAGGTTTTCAAATAGATGATTGTTAACAAGCCAAAATTTCCTCTTCTTTTCAATGGATACTCATTGCCCTTGCCATTTGAATAAACTTGTTGTATTTTCGCTTGTACTAAATTAGTATAACGAATCATCGTTAGTCAACTAAAGCTAAAAAAAGAGAAAATACATGAATTTTAATCTAAGCGAAGAACATTTGGCTGTGAAAGAAGCAGCAAGAGAATTTGCCCAAAAAGAACTGAAAGCAGGCGTGATAGAGAGAGACGCTAATATGACTTACCCTAAAGAGCAGGTTCGGATGATGGGAGAATTGGGCTTTCTGGGAATGATGGTCTCGCCAGAATACGGCGGTGGCGGAATGGATACATTATCTTATGTATTGGCAATGGAAGAATTGTCAAAAATTGATAATTCTTCCTCCGTTATCATGTCTGTCAACAACTCCCTAGTTTGTTGGGGCATAGAAGCTTATGGTAATGAAACGCAAAAAGCAACCTACTTGCCAAAGTTAGCAACGGGCGAGTGGATTGGTGCATTTTGTTTATCAGAACCAGAAGCGGGCAGCGATGCTACCAGCCAGCGAACTACAGCCATAGATAAGGGTGACCATTATCTACTGAATGGAACAAAGAACTGGATCACCAATGGCGGTACTTCTAATGTGCACCTTGTGATTGCACAAACGGATGCTGCGGCTGGACATAAGGGCATTAATGTTTTCATTGTGGAGGCAGACTGGGAGGGAGTGAGCATAGGAGCGAAAGAAGACAAACTGGGAATCCGTTCTTCGGATACCCATACCATCATGTACACAGATGTGAAAGTGCCCAAAGAAAATAGAATTGGTGATCACGGTTTTGGATTCAAGTTTGCTATGAAGACTTTGTCTGGTGGAAGAATTGGAATTGCGGCACAAGCACTAGGCATTGCGGCTGGAGCTTATGAACTGGCAGTGGCTTATTCTAAAGAGCGAGAAGCTTTTAGTAAGGCGATTAGTCGCCATCAAGCAATTGCTTTCAAAATTGCGGATATGGCTACTGAAATCGAAGCAGCGCGTATGCTAGTCTATCGCTCCGCTTGGATGAAAGACCATGGAATGAATTATGATGCTGCTAGTTCTATGGCAAAATTATATGCTTCGGAAGTGGCCATGCGACATACTGTAGAGGCCGTGCAGATACACGGAGGATATGGATTCGTGAAAGAATACCATGTGGAGCGACTAATGCGGGATGCAAAAATTACGCAAATTTACGAAGGTACTTCAGAAGTGCAGCGAATTGTAATTTCAAGAAATGTGCTGAAAGGACAGCTTGAAATTCCGATGTACTCGGATAAACTATTGGCACGTGTTTGACGCATATCATAGGTTAGAAGTATCTGCTCAGAGGGGTACAAACTTTGTACCCCTTTGAGAAATATCCGTAGCGTTTAAGCAATCATTAAGGAGAAAACAACAAGCGAAGATAGAAATCAACCAATTGGCACGATCAAAAAATTACGCAGTAAGTCGTACAGAATAGCTGTTTTGAAAGCTATAAAACTTTCTTTTCGACTGCATCCGACGAAGGAGCTTCGTACACACCCAATTTTTTGCCTTTGTTACACACAGCTGGCAATAGAGATTTTGAAGATGCCCAAACAAAAGGCTACCTTTGTAAAAATTGAAGGTCCCGTTCAAAGAGATAGACACATGCGCGTATATTTAGACAATGCAGCCACTACTCCCATTAGCCCAGAAGTTATCGCAGCCATGACAGGCATCATGCAAGAAGAATTTGGAAATCCTTCTTCCATTCACGCAGAAGGGCGAAAAATGCGAGCAGCACTGGAGCAAGCGCGAAAAACCGTTGCAAATGCCATCGGTGCATCCATTGGAGAAATTTTCTTTACATCGGGCGGTACGGAGTCCAACAATATGGCACTAAAATGCTCGGTACGTGATCTGGGTGTAAAACGCATTATTTCTTCTCCCATTGAGCACCACTGCGTCTTGCATACTTTGGAACGCCTTGAGAGAACCGATCACATCAAAGTTGAAATGCTAGAAGTGAATGCTTATGGACAGATAAATTACCAACAACTGGAACATTTACTACAAGACCAGCCTGCTAAGACTTTGGTTTCTTTGATGCACGCCAATAATGAAATAGGCACACTCCTTGATATGCAGCGCGTTTCCGACTTGTGCCAAAACTATCAGGCCTTTTTTCATTCCGATACGGTACAGACCATTGGTCATTTTCCAATTGATGTGAATGAAAGGCCGATTAGCTTCTTATCTGGGGCGGCGCACAAATTTCATGGACCAAAGGGTATCGGCTTCATCTACATCAACGGCAACAACATCATTCAGCCCTTTATAGACGGCGGTGCACAGGAGCGCAATATGCGTGGCGGCACAGAGAATGTGTATGGCATTATTGGACTAGCAAAAGCATTGGATTTGGCAAGGCGCAAAATGGACGACCGAAGCGCACATATACGCTCTTTAC
Organism: Bacteroidota bacterium; assembly: GCA_039201015.1. Classification (GTDB taxonomy): domain Bacteria; phylum Bacteroidota; class Bacteroidia; order Chitinophagales; family Saprospiraceae; genus JAAUTG01. The sequence continues at coordinate 11,265 of JBCCRX010000097.1, forward strand.
GAAACTATCTGGCCACTCAACTACAAGCACAATTTGAAGATATTCAGTTCCATACCCAGCTAGAAGCAGCTTCGCTTTACACGGTTTTGAGCGTTTCTTTCCCACCAACTTCCAAGTCAGATTTACTATTGCTCAGCTTAGATATTGAAGGTATCAGCGTATCGGGCGGCAGTGCTTGCAGTTCGGGAGCAGATACAGGTTCGCACGTCATCCATGCTCTAAATACTGATCCTTTACGAAAAACCATTCGCTTCTCTTTTTCTCACTACAACACAAAAGCAGAGATAGATTACGTAGTCAAAAAATTGAAGCATATTTTACCAGAAATTGTGAAAGAAGAAGCGTTGCAGCCCTTGTCTAGCTAGCAAAATTCACAATCATTATAGTTTTTAGCCTAAGGTAAAAAGGCATTTCATAGGTCAAAGCTTTAGAATACTGGACATTTAAGTATTACCAGATTTAAGGTGGCTAGAAACCTTATTTTTTATCCAAGTTTTAGCAGTACTGCCCCTAATAACAAAACTTACTCATTCTTCAAATGCGACACTGGATTCGCCAATGCCGCTCGCATCGACTGAAAACCTACGGTCAACAAAGCAAGCCCAATGGCAATGATACCCGCAGGTAAAAACATCCACCATTGCAGAGCAATGCGAAAAGTAAAATCTGTTAGCCATTGCTGGCACAGCCACCAAGCGAGAGGAGAAGCCAGCACTAGTGCGATGCTGACCAACCATAGGAAGTCTTTGGAGAGCAAGGCGACGATATGACTGACCGATGCGCCCAAGATTCTTCGGATACCAATTTCTTTTAGACGTCGTTCAGTAGCAAAAGCAGCCAAGCCTAGGAGACCAAGACAGGCAATAAAAATAGCGAGTAAAGTAGCATAGAAGATCAATCCGCCTGCGCGTTGTTCTGCTTGGTATTGCTGTTGAAGTTGCTCTTCTAGGAAGTGAAACTCAAAAGGATTATTGGGATTGATGCGCTGCCAAGTGGCTTCGATATTGGCAATGGTGGACACCATATCTTGGGTAGCAACTTCTGCCAAGACATAGTAGAGTGGAAATTCAGGACTCCAATCAAATACCTGTCCGTCCATCTCGTAGTGCAGCGAATTGCTGTGAAAATCTTTGATGACGCCGATGACTTCAAAGGTGACTTTTTCTCCAAATATCATCGAAATATTTTGCCCAATGACATTGTCCAAATCAAAGCCAATACCTTCCATTGCCTTGTTCGTAATGACTGCCTTGCGAATGGTATCCGAACTAATGCGCTGTCGATCGAATAGGCGACCCGCTAGCAATTCAAAGCCCATGAGTTCCATGTATTCGGGCGTTATACCTGCATTATATGCGTGGTAGCCTTCGTCGGGATTTTGACCTTCTCGAAAGTAGAAAAAACTGCTTAGATTATCTTCAGCAGGATGAGTAGTTGTACCACCCACTGCTTGAATTTGAGGATTTTTGAGCAATTCACTGCGCAAAATATCGTAGCGTTCTGATGCTTCTTCGCTATGCAATGGAATGATTATTTTGGCACTCGGATCGTAGCCTAAATCTTTGTTGCTAATGAAATTTAATTGCTGATTGATGATAAAAACGCCTTGAATCAAAGCAATGCCAATCACAAATTGCCCGACGACTAGCACCTGCCGAATCCGCTGAGCAGAAAATGGATTGCGATGGTTGTCCTTAAAGATTCTCTCTGGACTAAAAGCAGACAGATAGAGTGCTGGATAGCTGCCTGCAAGCAGTGTAATGATAGCAATGAAGCCCAATAGGTAAGGAGTGCTTTGCAGTAAGGGAAGGTTTAGGTTTTTATCAGTCAAATTATTAAAAATGGGCAATGCTAATTTAGCCAACCCAAAGGACAACGCGACTGCTATGGCAGCGTAAATGAAGGCTTCGATCATAAACTGATAGATCAGTGCTTTTCGATTCGCGCCCAAGACTTTTCGCGTACCGACTTCTCGCGCTCGAACGGTCGCTCTGGCAGTTGCTAAATTCATAAAATTGGTGCAGGCAATCATCAATAGTAAAGCGGCGATACACGCCAGAATATAGACATAGTTCTTGTTGCCCGTTCGCCCAAACCAAAATCCAACCACTGAACTATCTAAATAGATGCTTTCAATAGGTTGCAAAAAATGACTTTTGCCGATGCCCAATTCTCGTAGCCGATCACCCGCATAGTTCTCCAACCAATCAGGAAAAGCAGCGTTCAGTTTCTCAGCACTTTCACTCGCATTCAGCTTGATGTAGGTATAGTACAAATTCAGCCCTGCCCATTCATCCACCTGATAGAACTCCTTACCGATAGCACCACCTTGCCCCGAAGCATAGAAACCCGTTTCTAAGTGCGACGCATAAGCCTCGCTATCAAAAACACCTGTGATGCGATATTCATCTCTACCCCAAGTCGTCGTCATAGTGATGCTTTTTCCAATCGGATTGTCCTCCCCAAAAAATTTGTGCGCAATTCCATCAGATAGCACCATAGTCAGAGGTTCTTGCAATGCACTAGCAGGATCGCCGTGAATGAAATCGTAGGTCAATAAATCGAAGAAATTAGGATCGGCGAATGCACCTAGCTGCTCAAAAAACACCTTGTCCTCGTGTTCCAAAATGTATTGATCGACGTTCGGTGCTTTGTAAATACGCGTCGCTGATAGTACTTCCGCAAAGTCTTTTTTGAGGTTAGCTGCTAAAGGAGAAGGCGTTCCAGCAGCCGTACGTCCTTCGCCATCAATGCGCCAATCTGTTGCCACGCGATAGAGTCGCTCGCTGTCTTTGTGCTGCTGGTCGTAGCTTAGATCATCCGCGATGTGTTGCACGATAAGCAGGCAGACCATTACGCTAAAGGACAAGCCGACTACATTAATGATGGTGTAGCCTTTGGAGCGAAGTAGATTGCGTATTGCAAGTTTGCTGTAGTATTTGAACATGGTATTTTATTCATTGAGTAATGTGTATGATATATTGTAAACGGGATAAATCTGTATAACTGAGTTTACCTGTTTATCGCGCCTCACGCCTTGTTGAGTGATTTTCTGACATTGACTTAGGCTATTTTCGAGTAAAATGTTAGCAAAAACGAGACTTCGTACAGCCCTATCTAATATTTAGCAGTAAGCATGCAACTAGACCACTTTCATCTTGTCCTTTATTCATCTAAATACTACAATTCATGTCAAAACTCACAGCTACACTCTTGCTCCTCTTTGGCTCCCTGATTTTTTTAAATGCACAAATCAATACACTTGAAACGCCAACTGGCGCGTACTTTGAACTCGAAGTGGCTCAGCGAGCAGATAATTATAAGGTTTTAGTCACACTGCCTAGAGGCTACGAAGAAAGTGATGGCGAATATCCTTGCCTCTATCTTTTTTACGGCGATGTCCACAAGGTTCAGGCTGCGAGTGGCATGGCAAATATGCTGTATTTATCTGGTCAAATTCCGCCCGTCATTGTCGTTGGTATCACGAACATGAACTGGGGCAAAGACCTAACGCCCATTCCAGTGAAAGGTCGGGAAGAAAGTGGTGGTGCGGATGCCTTTCATGCTTTCGTCACACAAAACTTGTTCAAAACCATAGAAGCACGTTACAGAACGAGCGATCGTAGAATCTTAATGGGGCATTCTTTTGGTGGACTATTTGGCGTCCATTGTTTTATGAAAAATCCTAATGATTTTGATGATTATATCCTTTTGAGTCCCTCTATTGCTGAGCGAGCAGATTATTTAGCGACTGCTTTCAAAGAGAAAATAAGAAGCAATTCTGCTCTGCAAAATCAATTTTACTACTCTGTAGGTTCAGAATCTACTAGAATAATGACGGGCGCATTGTGGCTATACGACGGACTAAGCCGTGCGGATGAAAATATCAGGTGGCAGTTTGAATTGGTAGAAGGGACTAACCATGGAAGTGTCGTTCCTATTTCCTTTATAAATGGCTTAAAGTTCATTTTTACGGATAGAGAATGACTCTAAATCCAAAGGCTTCAATCAAACTAGCCTCGACATCTTAAGTTGTTTCATTTCCTTCAAACACACCTTTAAACTCTCTCGCCAGTGTGGAATTTCGAGGTCAAAAGTCGCTTTGATCTTTGCTTTATTCAACAAACTAAAAGGTGGGCGAGCAGCAGGTGTTGGATAATCCTTCGTTTCTATAGGGACAACAGGAGTCGAGATATTCTCTAGCTCAAAGATCGCCTTTGTGAAATCGTACCAACTGGTGACGCCTTCGTTGCTGTAATGAAAAATACCAGATAGAATAGTGGTTTGTAAGTTTTCGCGTTCTGCTTTTCGCAAGATGTCGAGAATAGCGTTCGCCAGAGCTCTCGCATAGGTAGGCGTACCGATCTGATCAAAAACGACGCTTAGCTCACTTCTTTCTCTGCTCAATCGCAACATAGTTTTCACAAAATTCTTACCGAAAGAAGAGTACACCCAAGAAGTTCTAATAATAGTCGTAGATGACAGCGCATGCTGGGCAATTCGCTCTCCTTCCAGCTTTGTTTTGCCATACACGCTCTTTGGACTGGTCTTATCACTCTCTACAATAGGTCTATTTTGATGGTTGTGATAGACGTAATCTGTAGAGAGATGAAATAGGTGTGTAGCATTGATCTGGCAAGCCGTTGCTAAATTTTTTACGCCAGTAACGTTTATTTTTTGAGCTTTCTGCACTTCATTTTCCGCCTGATCCACTGAAGTGTAAGCTGCACAATTGATGCAATAGTCGAAGGAAATGGCTTTGAAATAGTTGTTTACTACTTGCTCTCTTGTGATGTCTAATTCTGTATAGTCTGTAAAAGTAAATTGAAATTCAGGGTATTGTGAGCTAAGGTATTGTAATTCACTTCCCACTTGCCCATTTGCTCCTGTCACTAATATATGGATCATCTGTATCTTTTTGTGCCTAATTTTTCATCAATACGAGTGCGAAAATAAAAAAAGATGAAGGGCAATTGGGCTAATTGGTTATTTTAGTAGGAAAAGAAAAAGTTATTTCTTCTTTTCTCACCAACAAAGAGTTTGGTAGGGACAGAAAATTGCATAATTTTTTTCTCTCCACAAAATTCCCTGAGGAGCCTCAACTATTGATAGCTTTACACCTTGTCGCTTTTTTTATTTTTAATTAGGCGTGTACGAAGTCTTAAGCTATGCTCAAAATAAGTCTCAGGAACACTCCTGAAATTGCTCAACAAGTATGCCCCAAAGGTTTTTTATGGACGGAAACACCAATTTTTAATCATCCATTTCCAATTTGGCGATCCTATTGATTTCATAAACCTATTCTAAGTACCAGGAACCCTAGCTGTCGCAAATAGCTTACGAACACTGTATCTTTGCGTACCATTTGCAAACACCGTAAGTAAACCTCCAATAATTGCCAAATTCTTCATGAACAATACAGATTGCATCCTTCTGTAGTCTTCTGTTAAATTAATACAAGGGTAATTGACCAAACAATTCATAGGATCGTTCCAAAAAGAATGCACAATGAAAGTGACAGGAATCCAATAGGCCAAAAGCAATAAGACTGCAAATTGCACTCGATAGCCAATCAAAAGAAGTGTACCACCAAGCAACAATAAGGCAATGCCGCCAATCAATTGCCATTCAGTATTCCAAGACAAGCCATAATAAATCATCTCATCGGTCGTGTCTTTGAAATAGGAAAAGGAGTCATAGGCTTCATAGATGAATATGAAACCTAGAAAAAGTCGCCCTAATAAATCTGTGATATTCTTCATTTGCTGTTCTGTTTGCTCGTGACTCAGTGCTCTTTTTGTATAGTCTATAGAATTTTTGTTGGCTGCTCATAATTCTAGCTCAAAAAACATCTATGGTGTAAGAAGCTGTTTTGATTTATTTTTTGAGAATTGTTATAGGTCATTTTTTTACCAATTGAGGCAGCAAAAACGGAGTTTAGCCATAGCTAAAACTTGTCTGCCTCTGGCTGATGAGTATTTTGCTAACGATAAGTGGTGAAAAAAGGGGCATAACAAAATCGAAGTATTAAATTCA
>JBCCRX010000098.1:0-17292 GCA_039201015.1 Bacteroidota bacterium
CCTTGCAATTCCTCTAGGGTGTCGTCACAAAAATGCGCCCAATTGATCGGTGCTATTTGTAGATCGACTTTGCCTTCTTCCAGTTTACTAAGCGACAGAAAGTCATTTAAAATTCCTGTCAAATGACCGACGGAAGACTGGATTCGATCAATGTGTTTGTCCCTTTTATCTTGTTGTTCTGCCAGCACATAGCGCGCTAATAGTGCAGCGGAAGAACCAATGGTGGTAAGCGGTGTCCGAAACTCGTGAGAAGCCATAGAGACAAAGCGCGACTTCAGCGCACCTAGCTCTTTCTCCTTTTCGTAGGCTTGTCGAATTTCTTGTTCACTTGCACGCAAAGCAGCTTCGGCAGCGGCTCTTTCCTGAGCTTCGTGTTTTAACTGTTTGTTGGTTTTGAGCAAGCGATTGACCACATCGGAGAGTTCTTCGGTGCGTTCGTTCACCAACTCCTCCAATTGCGTATTCATTTGCTCTAGCTGCTTTTTGGCGTTGTGGAGATCACTGACATCGTGAATGAAACCTGTGTAGAAGCAGCCTTGGTTAGTCATGACTTCACTTACACTCAATCTAAACGGAAAAACGTCACCATTTTTCTTTAAGCCTTTCACTTCTCTACCAATCCCAATAATTTTTTTAATGCCTGTGCGCTGGTAATTTTCAATATAGTTATCGTGGCGGGCTTGGTCGGGCATGGGCATTAGCATTTTGATGTTATTGCCAACGATTTCTGTTACTTCATAATCAAATAATTTTGCTGCTGCTGGATTGACCGCTTCTACTATTCCTCGGTCATCTATTGCGATGACTCCGTCAATAGCACCTTCGAAGATGGCTTCCAACAGATCATAAACTTCTCCTTCTTTTTTGTTTTTGAAAAAATAATTCAATGACATATAGTATTTCGCTTTGCCACAAAGCTTTCATAAGTAAAGTGGCAAAAGCGTTGATGAAAGTCACCGCCATATCTGATTCAAATCAAGGCTCAGAAAAGCAAAATGATCGAACTTGCAGACATAAAACAAAAGCGAAAACAATGAATATACTAACACCTGTATCCGAGATAATGACGACTAATCTCATCACAGTACATCCGAAAGATAGCTTATATCGCTTGAAAGAGATATTTGATGAGCACAAGATACATCATATTCCGGTAGTAGAGTTCAAAAAGTTAGTTGGATTGATTAGTAAAACGGATTTACTCTACTTTATAAAGGGCGCAAAACACATTGGAGAATCAGAGAAATTGCAGAATGCCATGCGATTGACGCAGCACAAAGTAGAGGATTTGATGACGACTCGATTGGCGGTACTTGAACCTAGAGATACAATCAGGACAGCACTTGAAGTCTTTAAAGCCAATCTCTTCCATGCCCTCCCGATTGTAGAAAATGAAGCACTGGTAGGCATCATCACAACCTACGATCTGCTGGACTTTTTCTCTAAAGAAACAATTGCTTTAAGCGATTATGAAAGTTCCAAGTCATGACAAAGCATACTGCAAAACTGGTGGGAATGAAAAGTAGTCGCTATCGACTGCTAAAAGAAAATTTATTGACCGCTATCAATACTATCCCGCAATACATTCAGCTAGAAGAAGTTAATAATATTGACGATATATTGAGTTATTCATTGAGTGCCATTCCTGCCATTTTGATAGATGATGCTATTATATTAGACAATGGAGACCAACCTTCAAAAGAAGAACTCTTAGAAGATATTTATCAAGAAGTAGTTAAACATTTTCGTATGAAAAAAATCCTAGTCCCCGTAGATTTTTCCAAAAATTCAATATATGCCTATCACTATGCACAGCGCGTCGCTCAAGAAGTAGGCGGAGAAATCACATTGGTTCATTTTGCACACATATTCGTTGATCCAAATATACCCACAACGGGCAATGTTGAATATATCGTAGAGGAAGCTCAAAGACGATTGAATACTTTTGCTAAAGATCATCAATTGAGTTTTGATAAAGGGAAAAGTGCTAAGTTGGAAGCGAAAGCTATTGTCGGTTTTGCTGCTCCCGAAATTGTGAGGATAACCGAAGAAGGTGACGTAGATTTGGTGGTTATGGGAACGAAGGGTAGCAGTAGCATAGATAGAAGACTCTTTGGCAGTGTTTCTATAAAGGTAGCACAGGAAGCGCGTTGCCCCGTTATTTTAGTGCCGCCCAACAGTGTCTATAATGGCTTTAAAGAAGTATTATTCACAAGCAGTAAAGCAGCAATAGACGAGTTTAGTGAATTGACGATCAAGCAGTTGAAAGAAAGTTTTGATACCTTTTCACATTTCGTACATATCGCGCCTGACAAACAATCAGAATTTCACTTTGATCGGGTTCAGTTGCATGATTTGGACGATAAAAGCCAATTTAAGCAAGTACAAATCAGTTGTCCTTCCATTTTAGAAGGCATCAACGAATACATCGAACGCCATGACATTGATCTAGCGGTTGTGACGACGAAGCATCGAAACATTTTTGAAGATTTGTTCCACAAAAGCATGACCAAGCAACTGGCGATGAACCTCCGTGTTCCGCTTATGGTACTGCATCCTAATAAATAATTTTTTGGCTATTGGCTATTGGCTATTGGCTATTGGCTATTGGCTATTGGCTATTGGCTATTGGCTATTGGCTATTGGCTATTGGCTATTATAAAATTGACCAAGATGGGAATAAAATATTTTGGCGACAAAAAATCAATGAAATAATAACAGCTAACAGCTAACAGCTAACATCCAATCTTCATTTACTCATTATGAAAAAGATTATTGTTCCTGTCGATTTCAGTGATACTTCACTGGCGGCCTATTTCTTTGCCGTAGAGCTAGCAAAGAAATTTGAGGCAAGCATAGATGTTGTTCATATTTATGACGGTTCGGTCAATACCAATCAAGGTTTGACTTTTGAACTGATGCAGACCAAGGAAGGAGGGATTTTGAATCGACTGCAAAAATTCATCAATATTGCACCCGATGAAGGGGGAACGCAAGTTGCACTGAATGTAGATTGTAAGACTTACTTGGCTTATAATACTTCCGCTAAAATTTGTAAACTTTCTGCTGACTATGACTTAGTCATTATGGGAATGACGGGCAAACACGTCATCGAGAAAAAGTTACTCGGCAGCATTGCTTCCTACATTGGGCAGCATGCGGAATGTCCAGTGCTGCTGATTCCTAGAAACTATCAGTACAAAGGTATCCATAACATCGTATATGCCCGCAATTGGGAATCCATGAACGAAGTAGCACTGCGTTCGGTGATCGAATTGGGCAAAGTGTTTTACAGTGCGATTCATTTTGTGCATGTCAACGAAGAGTTGAGTATTATGGATTTTAGTGTTGCTGAACAAGAAACGCTAGCAGAAATACTCGCCGAAGATGCCCCTGAAATTGCCTACCACATTGCCAATATTGATAGCAGTTCTCCGAAAAAGGGTATTGAGGATTATGCCCAAAATCAGGAAGCAGATTTGATTGTATTGGTCAATCGCCAACACAGCTTCATCGACAATCTTTTCAAACGAAGTATGACCAAAGAAATGGCCTTACACTCCGAAGTACCGCTATTAATTTATCACGCTCGAAAATCGTACTAACTATGAACAGAATAGCAAAAATATTAGTCCCTACCGATTACTCTGACTTCGCTAAACGAGCAGCTACTTTTGCCATAGATTTGGCGAATCACTTTGGAAGTGAAGCTTTGCTTTATCATCTATTTCAAGTGCCGAGCAGTACGGGTTCTTTCGCTTCTATGCGAAATGTCATTAGTAAAGATGCTCTAGACGGCATGGCAAAACTGAAAAAAGAACTCCTCCCTTTGGTTAAAGATTCGACTACTTTAAAGACGGTTGTTGCCGAAAATAATACGGTAGAAGCTATTGTAAATCGCGCCAAGAAAGAAGATTTTGATCTGATCGTCATGGGAACGCAAGGTGCAAGTGGACTGGAAGAAGTCTTCATCGGTAGTATAGCGGCTAGTGTTTTGAAACGAGCAGAAACGCCACTCTTGGCGGTGCCTGAGCATTCTACTTTCGATGATTTAAAAACAGTTGTGCTGGCACTAGACAATGAAGGCATTCAGGGCGAACAAAACTTTGAACTGCTACATGTACTGGTGAAATCTTTTGATGCGAAATTGAAAGTGGTGCACGTAGAGACGGGCGACGATGATTTGGAATTGGCTTCCCAAGTCAAATTCTTCTTTGAGGGACTGGATTATGAATATGTAAGTTTGCCCGTAGAGAGCAGTATCAGTGAAACGATCAATCAATACGTGGCAGGACAGGAAGCCGATTTGTTGTGTATGCTTCGCAGGAAAAAGTCTTTCTTCCAGCGCATCTTTACGGGCAGCAATACGACCAAGGAAGTGTTCAGCAGTAAAGTTCCGCTTTTGGTAATACAAGCATGATGCTTGCTAGGTTTGTTTATTTGCTTAAACTATTCTCAAGATACAGTTTTTGTTCCCTATCCTTAGCGGGACGAGCTGAAATTAATCGAAACGCTAAATTTCTGATCGTATAAACGATTGTAAGGACGACTTTCAATACCTTCCCTATGTCGCGTAAAGCTAAATCCGAATGCCTGCCCCCAAAGGCGTATTGGGTGCAAAGTCAGGCTTTCTTCCTTGCACTTCAGGCATAGAAAAAGTCTTGATTCTGGGTAGAACGTGCTGAGCAAATAAGCGACACTCATCAAGATGCGGATAGCCAGAAAAAATAAAAGCGCGTATGCCGATGTCCATGTATCTTTTGATCTTAGATAGGATCTGATCTGGTGTCCCCACCAATGCACCACCACAACCCGATCTTGCGCGCCCGATACCTGTCCAGAGATAAGGTTCTACAAAACCTTCATTATCTGCTAGCGTACGGATCACGGTCTGACGAGCAACGCCGTAAGAATGCGCATCCAAGGCTCTTTCTCGAATAGACTTGCCTTTTTCGTCATCCACAAAATACATCAAGCGCGCTGCTGCTGCTCTTGCTGCTGCTTCCGTCTCTCGCACAATGACGTGAACACGCAAACCAAAGTCCACTTTCCGACTATAAGCAGCCGCTTTGTCACTCATCGTTTGCATCAACGTCCTCAAACGATCTTCGGTCTCTGGCCACATCAAATAGACATCGCAATGTTCTGCGCACAAGTCAATAGCAGCAGGGGAATAACCTCCAAAATACAAGAGTGGCCCACCATTTTGCTGGTAGGTTTTCACAGGAGCAGTGTCATCCAATTGGATATTATAGTATATACCTCTGAAGTCGATGTGATCTTGTGTCCAGCCTTGTTTTAAGATTTCAATCACTTCACGAGAGCGTTGGTAGCGTTCGGCAGAGGAAAGCTTTGTGCCAGGCAAATCGGAAGAAATGATATTGATGGTCAAGCGTCCTTTCAGCAGATGATCCAAAGTAGCAATTGCCCTTCCCAACATCGGCGGATGAACTTCGCCGCAACGAATGGCAGTGAGTAGATTGATATGCGAAGTCAAGGGCGCAACTGCCGAAGCAAAAGTCAAGGTATCCTGCCCTACCTGATAAGAAGAAGGACATAAAATATTTCGATAGCCCAACCGATCCGCAGTAAATAAAACATTAGAAGTATTGTTCCAGTCACTTTTGTAGCGGATATCGTGGCGTCCCAAAAATTCGTCATCACCATTGCAAAGCGGTGCAAACCAAGCCACTTCGGCACCTTCTATTTGAGATGATCTAACTTGAATAGTAGTATTTGGCACAGTATTTTTAGCTTTCAATTTATTCCCTATACAAATGTAATACCATATTTTTTGGCTAATTTGATGGTTTCATCACTATCAGCCTTAATTTTCAAATCGTTCATTTCGTTAAAAAACTTTTCAAAATTCCTACCAGGTAGGACATAGTTCAAGACCCTTGCTGTGCCATCTCCGTGAGTTTTTATTCCATGCTTTACTCCTCTAGGCAAATAGATTATATCGCCCGCTTTCCCCATCAAAGTATCTTCTCCGAGCACCAATTCAACTAAGCCTTCCAGCACATGAAATATTTCATCTTCATTTTGGTGAATATGAACAGGAACGCTACTCCCTTTGGGCATAACGCCCTCCACTAAGTAAACATCACCATTCGTCTCTTTTGAGGCTAGGATAATTTTTCTTTCTCCTCCAATCATAGAAGGACCATTGTCATGAAGAGAGATGATTTTTGGATTCCTCATTCTTACTTTTTGTTAAAGCACAAAGCCTAGCATGCTTATTTTTGAAGGCTTTGTTCTATGAATGATTTTGTACATTAGACCCTCTAGATTCTACACTACTACCTCAATAAAATCACCTTTCCAGTTAACTCCACTCGATTACTATCTCCACAATTTTCTGTATAAATAATACTGTAAGCATAAGCATCTGAGGGGAGTGGTTGATTGCCTTCTCCATTGCGCGTACCATCCCAGCCTGCTTCCAATTCTGTTGTTTCAAAGACCTTATTGCCCCAACGATCAAAGACTTGCAGCATCTCAAACTGAATGGCTTCCGCATTGGCATAGAACAGTCTAAAAGTATCATTCGTGCCATCGCCATTGGGCGTAAATACATTCGGAACGGCCGTTTCGCTAGACAATAAATTGATCGTGACCAATCTTGTTTCGCTTGTACAGCCAAAAGCATCCGAAAAAGTTACTTCAAATTCCGTCAAATCCTCTGATGCAATTTCTGTGATGCTAGAAGTCCGCACATTATTGAAAGTAGCGGTTGGCCAAACAAAAGTACCTTCAATTTCTGCTTCTGCGGTGATCGTGATTTCATCGCCCAAGCATCCACCTATTGGCGCATTCACGACCAAGCCGATTTCTTCTATATCCACCACCGTCACAATCACCATATCGCTTTGTTCGGGACACAAACCATTGCTAACGCTCACATTATAAGTCGCCGTTGAGGTAGGAGAAACAAGCGGATTGGCAGCATTGCGATCAAAATTTTCGTCCTCTGCGCTTGTCCATTCGTAAACCACTTCTGGTGTGAAATCATTCGCTAGATTGACTTCTTCGCCTGGACAAAGCGTTGTGTCATCTATCAAATCTAAGATCGGTAAATTATCTACCAATACGCTCACCTCAGCCGTTAAGTTGGCACAAGGAGAAACCAAGCTGACAATATAAGTGGCATTCTCGGTCGGATTAATTTGTATGCTTTGTCCTTCTTCGCTAATGCCGCCACCCGTCCAAGTGAAAGTACCCGCGCCGTCGCTAGTAGCGGAAAGCGTCACGGCATCGCCTTCACAAACTCTTGCTGCTGTAGCATCTGCACTCAAAGTCGTAGCTCTAGGAATCACCGTAATCGTCACTTCTTGCGTGACGGGTGGGCAATCTCCACCAGTCGCCGTCACCATGTAGGTCGCCGTTGTGCTGGGCATGACGTTTGGTGTCGGATTGTTAATGTCCGTGAAATCCGGGTCATTAGAAGTCCAAGTATAGGTAATGCCGTCACCCGATATATCGTTTAGCTGAATGGATTCGCCTTGACAAATGCTCGTGTTGGGCACTAAATTCAAAACTTCATCATTCGCTATAGTAACGCCTACAGAAGCTGAGCCTGGACACATTTCTTCCGACATCACTTCTACCGTATAGCTGTTCGGTGTACTAGCAATCGGATTGGGGCAGTCCATACAACTTAAACCCTCGGGCGGGCTCCACATGTAGGACTCAATGGTGACTTCCTCTGGATTCAGTAGCTCTACATTGAGTTGTACGCTTTCGCCAGGGCAAATCACTGGATTTTGTGGTACGATCTGAATTTCAGGCAACGGATTGACAATGACCGTCACGGAATCTATAGAGATACAAGCACCAATGGTACTAGCCCTGAGATAAGTCGTTGTAGTATCGGGGGTCACTACTAAATTGAGTAAACTATCGCCCGTTTGTTGCCCAATGGCAGGCGTCCACTCGAATTCGATAGCTGGATATTGGAAAGGTTCGTAGGTTTCGGAAGTCAAAACAACGACGCTGCCTTCACAAATCATGGTATCAACGGGCGTGATCGCCAAATCGGGTAGCGAATCCACCACTGCCACCAAAGTATCCATACGAATACAGCCCATATTTTCGACCGTAGCGATGTAGGTGCTGACTTCCTTTGGATTAGAAAGAACACTCGAACCTATTGTATCACTCAAAGGAGCATTCAAAGAAAACCAATTAACGACAACATCCGACGGACGAGTGGCATCGGGATCGGCTTCTAATAGGATTCCCGTACCAAGACAGAGCAAAATAGTATCTACATCCACTCTAGTAGTATCGGGAGCAGAAGTCAAGATATTGATGCCAATGGGCGTCACATTTACTTGTACACTTCTAGTAATGGTACAAGCTCCGAGCGTAGCCGTCAAGCTATACGTACCTGTGGTTTGCGGAACGACTGCGGTATTCGGAATACTGGTGTCAATGAATGGACTTCCTGGCCCCGTCCAGCGATAGCTAACGCCTTCTTGTGGCAGGTCTTCACTCAAAAATATCGTATCACCTTGACAAACGCTCTCGGGCGTGATTAGATTAATATTGGGCAGTTCAGAAACTGATACTTTCACGCTATCCCTAGAAGTGACTGGACAAATGCCATTGGTAACAGAGACGAAATAAGTAGTTGTTTCGGTTGGATTGACGCTTGGATTGGCGGCACTGGAAGTAAAGCCAATAGGAATGGAAGTCCAATTATAAGTCAGGCTGTTGTCGTTGTCTTCGCTTCCGATGTTGACAGGCAATTCATCCACACAAACATCCAAATCGTCCGCGACTTCAAATTCAGGAGCGGGCGTTGCGAGTACCGTTAACTGAAATTCATCGAAACTAGGACATTCATCCGTAATCAGATTGACTCGAATGGTATAAGTGCCAGCAACGGAAGAGGTGATGATTGGATTGGGACAGTCCGTACAACTCAATTCTACCTGCGGCGGAAAAATCCATTCAAAGCTAGCCGACTCAAAATCAGAAGAAGCATTGACTTGAAAATCTTCTCCTGCACAAATCGTTACGTCCTCACCGACATCCACTTGAATCACTTCGACTAAAACTTCCAAAGTGTCCGATGTACAGACCCCCTCCACGAAAACTTGATACAAAGTCGTTTCATCAGGACTAGCAATTGGGTTCAAACAATCATCGCAAGAAAGCGTAGCCGCAGGAAACCAAGTCACATTATCAATGCCACCCGATACATTCAATTGCACGCTTTCTCCTTGACAAATTTCTTGTGTTTCTGAAATTTCTATTGGAATACTTTGAAGCACTTCTGGATCGGAAGGCGACCAATCTACCAGTATGGCATTGCTCTCGATATTATCTCCAAAGTCGTTGATCAAAACCACATAGACATCGCCTCGACTGGCATCTATCGTCCTCACAAAATCATTTCCCAAAGGACTAGGAATAATCGGATTGATACAGTCGTAAGCATCATTAACGGGCGTTCTGAAAATAGGATGAATATCTGCCAAACCAGTCAAGTTATCACTATCCGCCCAAGAACTACGAATCGGTTGATTGTCTTCAATAAATTCAACGATCGCATCTTTATCATTGCAAACTTGCTCGCTGCTAAATGGACCCCAAACATTGAAATCTATATCCGAAGGCACATCGGCACTTTCTAAAATAAAGCCAAATTTTCCGTCAGCTTGCGCTTGTAATGTAAACCAAAAGAAGTCTGCTTCGATGCCTTCGTTCAGCCAACAGCCCGAATTGACCCTTTCTTCTAGCGTCACATCTTGAAACCCATCTTGAAAAATAAATTCGGAAGGCGTTCCGTCTTCATTGAGGCAGCCATTGAGCGGATTACACAAAGCATTCAATAGGGCAGGGGAGAGGATACAATCCGCTTCCTCGATGCTGATATCAAAATTGGCGCAAGCAAAAGGTTGAGCTACCACGATGTAATAAGTGCCTGCTTCATTCATATCCACCGAAGTAATGTTACCCGTTTCACTAATCGCTACGCAACTGGTGTTGGGGTCTTGTGGAAGTCCATTCAACACCAAAACACCTACGTTTTCTTCTGCATTTTCAATCGTAATACTTGCGCACAAATCGCCAGGCGAATCAAATCGAAATACTTTTTCTGGTCCATTCAAAAAGACATCCGTGCCACAAGCGGTTTCCGCAAAAGAGGCAGGCACATCACAAGAACTAAAGCTGCCCGAGAAAGGTAATGCAGCAATGGGCGTAATTTGATCTAAACTGGTGTTGGGGCAATTCGTCTCGCATTGCCAATTGATTTCAAAGCCGCGTTGGGTAGTTGAATTATCAGAAATAAACTGCAAAGTGACACATTCGCTGCTGGCTTGAATGGGAAAGGGCGTCCCAAAATTAGAACCCGACACCCTTGCGAGCAGTGGTGCTTCTGTATCTTCTCCCGCAAAGAAGGACAAGACATCAAATTCAAACTCTAGCTCGTAACTGACCACATCGAAAATAATACAAGTGCTAGGCGTTTGTGGACAAATCGTCAAAGTCGAATTTTCAAAATTTTCGTAATTCCCGTCTGGCCCACCAGAGTCGAACAATGTGCCGCTACAAGCATTGGTGTTGGCGGTTTCGCCCATGATGATTGCTGGCACAAATTCTTCTACACATATCGAAAAATCACCAGCATTGGGATTGGTCGTCGCGCTGTAATCGTTGACTCGAATAAAAAAAGTCAATCCAGCAGGCAGATTCGATACCGTTAGGGCGATCTCGGAAGTTCCGTTTTCCGCCGAAGCACAACTCAATTCCGATAAGCCATTACAAGTTCCTCGGTATAAGGTCACCTGCGGATTTCCGATTGCGTCATTGTTTGGGCCATTTTCCAAGCCTTTCACACGCACTTCGTATTCTTGAATATCGGGGCTAGTCGTGAAGCTGAACCAAACATCTCTTTGCCCTTCCGTTCCTACAAAACAAGAGGGTTTGGGTGTGGGCGAAGTGGTGGCATTGATGTTGGTAAAAGCAACGGCTTCCTCACAGATTGGAGCAGTTCCTAGATCAATGGCGTTATTACATTCGTCATTGGAAGGAGCTTGTGCGAAAATAGAAGTAGTAAAAAATCCTAAATAGAAAAAAATAATTTGAATATGTTTCATTAGAAGCATTGTAATTTAAAATTGGGCGGGAAACTTGGGTGGTTTGCCCGTTTACGTTTGGTTTTGCTGGCTGCAACTATGGTGGAATAGACCTATGAAATAATCGTAGCAGTAAACTGCGAACTCGAATGTCGTCAACTTAAGGATTTCCACCGTGAAATCACCTCCTTTTAGTCCTCAAAAATAGTGATTTTTTTACACCCGCCTATCCAACTTTCAGAGGTAAATCTTACTCTTTAGCATAAAAGATAAACTTTAAGTGGAAAGACAAATTTAAGCTTTCAGTCCAGAAAAAGAATATCTATTTATGAAACTGCAAATATGTTATCTACATTGACGTTGCAATAATAAAGAAATCCAAAGAAAAATAACGATGAAAAAACGCTTTTCCTTTCTCAGCAGCCTTTTATTTTTTAGCATTCTAATATACGGGCAAGATCAGACCACTGATCGGACGGTGGTTTACTACGAAGACGGCTCGGTTTTTATTGGAAAACTTTTGAGGGAGGATGATCGCTTCATACACTTAATACTCGCTACTTCTGATACCATAGCAATCAATAAAGGCTTCGTAAAAAGAAGCCGACACGCTCAAAATGTGATGATCTACCAAAAAGGGAAATTTCATTTTACGAAGGGGATATTTGCTACTTTTAGCTACGGCGGTGGCTTCTCTTTTGATCACAGTACTAACGAGACTGACTTGATTGTCGGTACGCGCCTAAATAGTAAATATGCCGTTGGTGCAGGCATTGGTATTCACAGTCATTCGCGCACTTTTGGTGATTTCAATTGGAATATTGATAATTTCATACCACTTTATCTGTATGGTAGATACTATCCTTGGAACAGTAGAGTCAAGCTTTTTGCAGACTTGAAAACGGGTTTTGGTTTTTCTGGAGATAATACTGCTTTTGGGAATGAACACACAGGCGGCTTTATGCTAGAACCAGGTATTGGACTTAATTTTGCTGCTCGAAGAAATTTTCGATTTCTCCTTTCGCTCAATCAAATCATTCAAAATACTAGCGGTACGGATTTTTCCTTTGATCGTTTTGGCAATCAAGTAGAAATTGATTATCGAATTTGGTACAATAGAACGGTCTTTAAGTTGATGGTGGAGTTTAGGTAGCAGAAGCGTGGGTCAGAATTTGCATCCCATAGCAAATATCTCTAATTTGCTGCTTTGAAAATGACTATCAAAATTTCGAGCATACACAAGGCGATAGTGAGAAAGCTGATCTTTGTAAATTACGCCTTGGCTGGAAAAGGTATGACGGACAGATCTGTTTAAACTGTTTATTTGTTTAGAGCTTGTCTAAATTTAACACTTCGGGCTACCTGCGCCAAATTTTCTCTTGTACGGCGTTACTCGATCAGTCAAATAACTCGTTATGCTCCTTCCTCGTGCCTCGTACAAAACAAAATTTGTCAGCAGTCGCCTCAAAAGCTAATTTTAGACAAGCTCTTAGTAGATAATCGCTCACAATCTGATGTTACCTGCTAAACAAATAAACATTATCAACAATTTAAACAAGAACAGTTTTCTCGTGCTTGCCTTACAAGCATACATTAAAGACCCGTTTATGAAAGAAAAATTTCTACTGACTTACTTTTTTTTCGGTTGCTTCAGTTTTCTTCATGGGCAAAAAAGCATACTCACTTTTGTTCCGACGACTGCTGATACCAGTATTCAAATAGATGCTTTGAGTGCCTTTCAAAGTGTCAGGATTCAAGGCTATATTGAAAACCATAGCAACAAAACCTTGCGAGTACGCTGGGAAAGAAATCCAATTGATGTACCAGCCGCTTGGACGATGCAAGTACACGACATCAATAACAATTATGCTGATTTTGTAGATTCTAATATTGATTCCGATATCTATCTCAATGAACCGATTGTCATTCCACCCAAATCAAAAAGCATATTAGAAATCTTTTTCAGCCCGAATGGTCAAGCAGGAAAAGCCATTTTAGACATTGAACTCTATTTAGCGGAATCCCCAGAAGTAATTATTTCTAGTCAAGAGATCACCGTCGAAGCAAAAAATAAAGTCAATAGCCACCAACGCAAATCGAGTGTCTATCCCAATCCTTCTGGTAATTTTTTACAACTCGCCAACACCCAGAATGTGAAAAGAATGGTTGTTTACAACATGGTAGGAAGAGCGGTCAAAGATTTTGAAGTGAAACAAGGTGTGGACTACGATATTGGCAATTTACCGAATGGTATTTATTTAGTAGGGTTATTCGATCAAAAAGGAAATATCATAAAAACGGTAAGAGTCAGTAAAAGAGGCGTACGACCTTAATAGAAAAAGAAACTTTTGTTTGTGATATTTTTACATCGCATAACATTCTTTTTACAAGAAGCGGGCTATTTTTTTAATTTTTTGCTGTCTGGGAACTAATCTACGCCAAACTTTGTTTTACTTGCGCTATTTCTATATGGAAAGCAATAGAATGCACTCCCAAAACCTTCAATTTCAAAGGAAGAGATTGCACTTTTGATGTGAGTCGTCAAATATCACATGAATTGGACAAAGCTAATTTTAAATATCCAATATCTCTTTATACCTTTGTATCAGATTTATTAGAGGTCAACCCCATTAGAAAGTGAGAAATAACTAAATTAGCCTGAGGCGGACAGGTTTACATTCTTCGATTTTATTTGAAAGTAGATATGACCTTTTAAAATATCCGCTTTCAGGTAAAACTGAACACCAAAAAATGTAAATCTATTACTGAACTTAGACTTATTTATTCATTAAAAATTCTGCTTATGTAACTAGATATTAAAATAGCAAGATTTTTGCTTGTCTAAAAGCGTAAAAGATTAGCAGAGTAAAACGAAAGAATGTCGAAACGTTTAATTAAGATAGCAAAGGAATTAAATGTAGGTTTGAGTACATTGGTCGATTTCTTAAACGACAATGGATTCGAGATAGAAAATAAACCTACTGCCAAAGTTTCTCCTGATATGCAGGAAGCTTTGAAAAGAGAGTTCCAAAAGTCTATCGCTATTAAGGAGCAAGCAGATCAGATCAAGATTGGTCGTAACTTGACCAAGAAAGAAACGGAAACGCTTTCCAGTACTAGTAGGTCTGAATCTGTAGTCTCTCAAACTACACCAAAAATCAATCTCACTGCTTCCAACAGCAACATACTAGGTCAAGCCGATGAAGTAGCCGTCTTGTCTCCTGATGATGAGACAGAAGAAATTATCACTGCTTCTGAATCCACACCGACGCTTTCCAAGCCTAAGATACTAGGCAATGTCAACTTGAAAAATTTAGGACGGAAAAAGACGAAAGAGGCTTCCACACCCAAAAAGGTGAAAAAGAAAAAGCCTGCCGAGCTGAAACCTGAACCGAAAGCGATAGATCAGGTAGAGGAAACTGCGCCCAATGCAGAAACTGATGCAGGTCAAGCAGCTAGTGCCGATGCTGCTACTGGTAAGGCACAATCAGAAAATGCTGCCGAGGCAGAAAGTACAAAAACGGTTGAGAGCAAAGAAGTGGAAGCCTCAAAAAAAGAACGCGCAGAGAAAGCATCGGATACTGAGAAAAATGTGGTAGTGCCTTCTTCCAAAGAAAAAAATACAAGTACAGGGGATGGTAGCTCTGAAGTAGAGACTATTCGAGCGGATACACCAGAACTACGAGGCTTAAAAATCAAAGGGAAAATTGACATTGGTAAGTTTTCGCGTTCTCGTAAGTCAAAGAAAAAGGATCAAAAGTCTTCTTCCGATGCTGGAAACCGTCAGTCTGACAGCAGCAAAAAAGGAGACAAGCAAGACAATAAATCTGGAGGGGAAGACAGAAGGCGAAGAAGAAGAAAGCGAAAAAAAGTACAATCTGATACAGGAACTTCCAGTGCAAGTAATAACAGAGGTGGTGGAAATAGAAGTGGCGGCAGCAGAGGTGGCGGCAGATACAACCGAGACAACAGAAACCAAAGAGGCGGAAATAGAAGAAGTGACCAGCCCAGAGAAGTATCTCAAAAAGAGATCGACGAGAAGATCAAGGCAACTATGGCGCGCATTTCTGGCGGTGGAAAGCGAAAACGCCAAAAACTTCGTAGGGAGAATAGAGAGCGCTTGCGCGAGAAGCAGGACATGATAGAGCAAGAACAGGAGACAGAAGTGGTACAACTTACAGAGTTTGTTTCTGTTTCAGAACTGGCTTCTCTCTTGGATATTAGCGTCACGGATGTGATCATGTCTTGCATGAACATGGGCGTTATTGTCTCAATCAACCAACGACTAGATGCTGAGATCATTGAATTGATTGCGGAGGAATATGATCGTGAGATAGAATTTATTAGTGCAGAAGAGCAAACCGAGGAAGAAGAAGAAATCGTGGATGCACCAGAGGATTTACGACCGCGCGCACCTATCGTGACTGTCATGGGACACGTTGACCATGGTAAAACTTCCTTGCTGGATTATATCCGAGAGGCGAAAGTGGCGGCGGGCGAAGCAGGTGGTATCACTCAGCATATTGGTGCCTACGAAGTAGTGGTTGGAGAGGAAGATAAGCGCATTACTTTCCTAGATACACCAGGTCACGAAGCCTTTACTGCGATGCGCGCAAGGGGTGCGAAAGTGACCGATATTGCAATTATTATCATTGCGGCGGATGACGACATTATGCCTCAAACCAAAGAGGCAATCAGTCACTCCCAAGCAGCGGGTGTCCCAATGGTCTTTGCCATTAACAAGATTGACAAAGAAAATTCCAATGCGGAAAAGATCAAGGAAAAGTTAGCTGCCATGAATATTTTGGTGGAAGACTGGGGCGGTACTTTCCAATCACAAGACATTTCTGCCAAGACAGGCAAAGGAATTGATGACCTACTAGAGAAGGTTCTATTAGAAGCAGAACTACTCGAACTGCAAGCAAATCCAGATCGAAAAGCAATCGGTGCTATTCTCGAAGCTTCTTTAGATAAGGGTAGGGGATATGTCACCAAAACATTGATTCAGGCAGGAACGCTCCACATTGGTGATGCAGTTGTGGCGGGCGAGTATTCTGGTAAGGTGAAAGCGATGTTCAATGAACATGGAAAACGTGTGCAGCAAGCAGGACCTTCCAAACCTGTACTGGTATTGGGACTGGATGGTGCGCCGCAAGCAGGTGAGCGATTCAAGGAAATGGAGAGTGAAAGTGAGGCACGTCAGTTAGCTTCCAAGCGTTCGCAAATCAATAGAGAGCAAGCCAATCGGGCGACAAAACGCATCAGCTTGGATGAAATTGGGCGACGTTTGGCATTGGGTACCTTTAAGGAACTGAACTTGATTGTGAAAGGAGATTTCGACGGCTCTATCGAAGCACTTTCTGACTCTTTGATTAAGCAATCTATTGAAACTGTTCAGGTAAATGTGATTCACAAAGCAGTTGGTCAGATTATCGAATCAGACGTTCTTTTGGCTTCTGCTTCTGATGCCATCATCGTTGGTTTCCAAGTTCGTCCGTCTTTGAATGCTAGAAAATTGGCAGAAAAAGAAGGCGTACAAATTCGTACATATTCCATTATTTACGAAGCGATCAACGAAATTCGCTCTGCGATTGAAGGTATGTTAGAGCCTACCAAAGAAGAGAAAATCGTTTGTAATGTGGAAGTGCGAGATGTCTTCAAAATCAGTAAAGTGGGTACGATTGCGGGCTGCTATGTACAGGAAGGAAAAATTACGAGAAATACCCACGTTCGCTTGATTCGAGACGGTATCGTGATCTATCCAACTAAAGAAGGCGTAGTTGGCGAAATTGCTTCGCTAAGGCGTGTCAAAGATGATGTGAAAGAAGTGAAAGCAGGTTTGGAGTGTGGTATCAATATTAAAAACTTCAACGACATCAAAGTCGGCGACATCATTGAAGGCTACGACATCATAGAAGTAAAACAGACTTTGGATTAATTTGATGCAAAACCCAAAATAGAGTATATTTAATGAACGCATCGTGAAATGTACATTTACGATGCGTTTCTTTTTTCTATATTGATGACTTTCTAGGCCTGAAATAGACTTGTCACTCCATACCTTAGGAACGAGGGATGAATAAACTGAGGTTCTTGACAAGATATTTTTGTGCTAATGGAGGCAGAAAAATCGCAATCCGCCTTAGGCGGACATAAGACTTTTTCTAACGAAAAGTAGCGCAAAACCTGTTCGCCTAAGGCG
>JBCCRX010000099.1:0-17277 GCA_039201015.1 Bacteroidota bacterium
AACTTAGTACACTGTAAATTAAATTTATTCGCTTTTTTGACCGAGGCTATTTTGGAATATATCAAGGCATTTTTTTCTGGCATAACGAGTTATTCCTGCAAAAAAATAACACAGATAGATTTCAAAAGAGACCGTCAAAAGACGAAGTTATTTAATTTATGGTGTACTTAGCATATTGTTCACCAAAACCTATGCCTGATGCTCAAACAATATCTCCTTCTGCTCTGCCTTGTTAGCAGCAGCTTTGTTCTCGCTCAAAACACGGTAATCTATCAAGCCTCCAATGCCGATTTTGTGAATCCAGAACGTGGATTTTATCGCTATTCCGAAACCCGTGCTTCCAATTATACTGCACTCAACGTCAGCGATTTGACGGCTTGGCGGATGCTACACACGCCTATCTTTGGCGAAAATGGCTTCCAGATTTATAGCAGTTTGACCTTTCGTTACTTTTTCCTAGATGACTTCACCAATTCAGCGATTTCACAGACTTTTCTGAACAGCATGGAAGCTGATTTTGCAGCGGCTCGACAAGCAGGTACAAAAATCATTGTACGCATGGCTTACACAAACGATGTGGACGACAGTTGTTGCAGTGGTTTTTGTCCGCCCTATGGCGATGCCCCCAAGTCCATTGTTTTGCAACATATTGAGCAACTAAAACCGATCTTTTTTGTGAATAAAGACGTGATTTCGGTGGTACAAATGGGCTTCATTGGCATTTTTGGAGAAGGCTATTACACCGATTTTTTTGGTCTAGCTTCGAGCGATTGTGGGCAGGGCAAATTACTGAACGACAATTGGGACGACCGCAATGAAGTTTTGGCAGCTTTGCTGGATGCCATTCCTGATGATCGCATGATACAAGTGCGCTACCCACAAATGAAGCAACGCTATCTCGGTGGTGTGACTGCTCCGACCACTTTTCCTGCCCTCAATTTGAGCGAAGCCTATACCGAAAGTGATAAAGCACGAATTGGATTTCACAATGATTGCTACTTGGCAAGCCCTACGGATTTTGGTACTT
Source organism: Bacteroidota bacterium (assembly GCA_039201015.1). Classification (GTDB taxonomy): domain Bacteria; phylum Bacteroidota; class Bacteroidia; order Chitinophagales; family Saprospiraceae; genus JAAUTG01. The sequence goes on from JBCCRX010000099.1 coordinate 1,028, forward strand.
ATGCGGACTATGGCAATAGCAGCAGTAGCGCAATGGATGATACTTTAAATTTGAAGTCCTACAAAGCTGCCGATAGCCGATACGTAGCGGTGGGCGGCGAAACTTGTAGTCCTTACGAACCTTTCGACGATTGCGCCACCAACGGACGTGCCGATACCGAAATGCGCCGTTTGCATTATTCTTACCTCAATTCGCAGTTCAATTATTTTGATGTGAACGAAGATTGGATTGGGGAATGTATGGAGGAAATCAAGCGCGAATTGGGCTATCGCTTTGAGCTGGAAGAAGCGGAATTTACAAATGCGGTGCGTCCAGGACAGCGCATCGAAGTAGAAATTGAACTGGACAACGAAGGCTACGCCACGCCATATAATCCGCGTGGTGTAGAATTGGTGTTTCGGAACACCAGCACACAAGAAGAATATTTTGCGCCACTTGATAGCGATCCACGTCTTTGGTTTAATGAAGTAACGATCAATCAAAACATTTGCATTCCCACTGATATGCCTTTGGGAAGCTATGAATTGTTTTTGCACTTGCCTGATTTGGAAGCAAGCCTTTACGGACGCTCTGAGTACGCTATTCGCATTGCTAGCCGCCTACCCAACAATACAGACGTCTGGGAAAATGCGACAGGCTACAATCGCTTGGGACATACTTTGGTGGTGAACAATAGCGCGAATCGTCCTGCTTGTGGAAATGCTGTATCGGCAAGCAGTTGCACCGATTTTTTGATCGTTTCCAGAATAGAGCAGTCGCTTTACGAAGCAACGAGCCGCATCGAATCGACTGCAAATATAAGCGGCACTGCTACTTTTGAAGCAGGAACGAGCATATTATTGGAAGCTCCTTTTCATGCACAAAGCGGCAGCAATTTCACGGCGCGCATCGAAAATGATTGTGCCAATTTGAGTACGCTTCAAAATCAGCCAACCATAGAAGGTAGGGAAGATGTCATTGAATTACCACCGTTTAGCATTGCACCCAACCCGAGTGCAAGGACTAGTATTTTGACTTACGAATTGACAAAACGGCAAGCAGTTCGTCTTCAATTGTTCAATCTGAATGGGCAAGTGGTAAGAGAATATGTTTCTTCCGAACAAGCCAAAGGACGTCATCAAATTGAACTACCAGAATTAGCGACGGGTACTTATTGGGTTCGTTTAAAGACGGAAGAAAGTATGCGAAGTTTGAAATGGGTGGTCGTTAGATAGATATTGCTGCTGCTGGCAATTGGCAAGGTTCGATTAGAATGTTTTCCGTCAGTTGATAGTATGACTTTGAGGTCATACTATCAACTTAGTGTCAACACTACTTTGGCTAAATGCTAATAGGTAGTGCCAAATTCGCAATGCTGGAAAAATTCGGAAACGACACCCTCTTAGGAAACGAGGGCGGCGTATAACATTACATTTTTGCTACTACCAAATAACAGCCAACTGCTGCCTACTTATTAAAAGCTTCTACAATCAACAAGTCCTGCTCTAAAACATCTACTATGCGTGCGGTGGAACCTGTTCCGAGGGAAGTAATGTTTTCAGTAATGGCCGAGAAATTGCGTATTTCTTTGCCTTGCTGGTAACGCACTTTTCCATGTCCTTCTTGATTTGCTGGTACAGTTGAGGTAACTTCTACGGTTTTGAAAAGCAGTTCATTAAGGTCCGCTTCTTGTGACTTCGTCGCTTGAGCAAACCAGTGGAATACATAACCGACTACTAGCATAGCAACAATTCCCACGGTTGCTGCAACGATCAAAGCGATATTGAGCCTATCGTTTCTCTGAAGTTGAGAGACACCCGCCCAGCCAAAAAAGGCAAAGAAAATAATTACATTCCTGGCAGAAAAAAATTGGAATCTTCTGCCTTGAACTCGGTCCGCAGAGCGTTTTGGCTTTTGGCTATTTTCCAATTCTCCATCGAAATCTAGTCCAAAAAGACTCAATGCGAATTGTAAGAAAGTCAGTACGCTAAAGACGACCGCAATACCCCAGAAGACCTGTTCAGTAGCCGTCATGTCGCTCCACCAAATTTCTAGTCCATTACGCATACATTTTTGTTAAAGATCATTGAACTCAATATAGAACCTAAATCACCGATTCAAAAGTAGCTTAAATCATTTGCTACAACTTGAAATCTTCGACCAAAATTGATATTTCATCGGTAAACGAATAGAATTGCTTGAAGAAGAGCAAGAAGGAAAAAAATGCTGCTTTATGGCATTACTTCCCTTTTTATGACTTAATTTGGCAAGCAAAAGAAATAAACTTCTCTCGTAGAATGTCCGATTCGTTGGCTTCCAAATTTGCTTATTCACTCTTCAAATACATCTAGCAAAATGAAACGAATATTACTTGGAATCTTCTTCCTGTTCTTGCTCTTTGCTTGCAAGACCAGCAAGAAAAATGCCACAATTAATGGGAAAGGAATGTGGAAAACGCTTACTGCAATGGATGGCAGCGAACCTATCAAACGGCACGAAGCCGCTTTCGTGAAAGTGAAGGATCAGCTTTATCTACTGGGAGGTAGAGGAATGAAACCAACGAGTATCTACGATACAAAGACCAAAAAGTGGACTTCGGGAGCAACACCCCCTTTGGAGATGCACCACTTTCAGCCCGTCGTCTATGACAAGAATATCTATGTGTTGGGCGCAATGACGGGCGGCTATCCAGGCGAAACGCCCGTTCCTCATATCTATGTATATCATCCTGCAAAGGACACTTGGACAAAGGGCAATCCAATTCCTGAAAATAGAAGAAGAGGAGGCGCAGGCGCAGTCGTATATAAGGACAAAATCTATCTGGTTTGTGGCATTAAAGACGGTCATAGAGGCGACCACAAAAATTGGTTGGACGTTTATGATCCCAAAACGGGTCAGTGGGAAAAACTGCCCGATGCCCCTAGAGCAAGAGATCATTTTCAGGCAGTGGTTGCGAACGATCAGCTTTATCTAATGGGCGGAAGAACAACTATTGCGGCGGATAATCCTTTCAAAAATACCATTGGAGAAGTAGATGTCTATGATTTCAAAACTAAAAGCTGGCATACGCTAGAAGAAAATCTACCAACGCCAAGAGCGGGTAACTTTGCTATTGTGGTTGGTGATGAAATCATTGTGATTGGAGGAGAGTCTTTTGGGCAAGTCCCTGCACACAGCGAAGTGGAAGCACTAAACATCAAAAGCAAGACTTGGAGGCGTCTGTCTCCGATGATGCAAGGACGGCATGGAACGGGCGTTGTGCTACACGACAATCAATTGTACGTTGCTTCGGGTTGTGGCAATCGTGGTGGGACGCCTGAGTTGAAGAGCATGGAACGGTTTGGCTTTGCAAGACTTAAGCAATGAATTTAAGGAACGACGCATAAATAACCTCAGATTCTTGACTTCATCTTTACGCCTTAGGCGAACAGGTTTTGCGCTACTTTTCGTTAGAAAAAGTCTTATGTCCGCCTAAGGCGGATTGCGATTTTTCTGCCTCCATTAGCACAAAATATCTTGTCAAGAACCTCAGTTTATTCATCCCTCGTTCCTTAGGTTTTCTGATTTTTTTGCAGATAGCCTCCCTAGCGTTACGAATTTAGATTTTCATGGATACATCCCTGACCTCAAAGTCGGGATATAAGTCTCAACAAAAGCCAAATATTCTACTACATCTGCAAACCCAATCCTCCTTCAATCGTTACTCCCTGTATGAAAAAAATGCAAGTTGATGAATCTGTACTTGCGCCCGATGGCTTCATCGAAGTGATAGGGGCAAAAGAACACAACCTCAAAGAAGTGAGCGTCCGTATTCCACGCAACAAAATGGTGGTGATTACGGGCATCAGCGGCAGTGGAAAATCTTCTTTGGCTTTTGATACGATTTATGCCGAAGGGCAGCGTCGCTACATGGAAACCTTTACCGCTTATGCGCGCCAATTCATCGGAGAAATGGAACGCCCCGAAGTCGAGCAAATCACGGGTTTGAGTCCAGTCATCAGCATTGAGCAGAAAACAACGGGGCGCAATCCACGCTCCACGGTCGGTACCATCACAGAAGTCTATGATTTTATGCGCTTATTGTTTGCGCGCATCGGAGAAGCCTATTCTTACAATACGGGCAAACGAATGACGCGCTACACCGAGCAGCAAATGCTGGAGCATATTTTTGAAAACTTCAAAGAACAAAAGATTTTATTACTTGCGCCCCTGATTCGCGGGCGGAAAGGGCATTATCGCGAACTCTTCGATCAAGTGCGCAAACAAGGCTACACCAAAGTGCGCGTGGATAATGTGGTGCTGGACATTGAGCCAGGCATGCAAATAGATCGCTACAAAGTCCACGATATAGAAGTAGTCGTAGATCGAATTAAAGTTACGGATGAACGCCTCGACCGACTGAACACTTCCCTACAAACCGCCTTGAAAATGGGTAATGGTTTGGTCTTCATATTGGATAGTGATAATGACAATATTTTCCCTTACAGCAAACATCTGATGGATGCCGAAACGGGACTTTCCTACGAAGAACCTTCTCCCAATGCTTTTTCTTTCAATTCGCCTTATGGTATGTGTCCGACTTGCAAAGGTTTGGGAAAAATCAATAAGGTGGATATGGAAAAAGTGATTCCAGACGACAGCAAAAGTATTAATGAAAAAGGTATTGCGCCGCTCGGAGAAGTGCGCGACAATTGGACATTTAAGCAAGTACGCGCCATTGCAAAAGCCTATAAATTCAATTTTTCTACGCCTGTCAAAGATTTACCCAAAAAGGGATTGGATACCTTGCTGGACGGAAGTGGTGATAAGGAATTTAAAGTGCAGTATCAAAATAAACCCTATTATTTTGCTTTTGAAGGCTTGAAAACCATGATTAGGCGTTGGTTTGAAGATACTTCTTCCGAAAAAATTCGGCAATGGGCGGAAGGTTTTATGACAGTGGACACTTGCGATACCTGCGGTGGTGCGCGCTTGAAAACGGAATCCTTGCATTTTAAATTAGCCGATAAAAATATTGCAGAACTAGCGGAAATGGATTTGGGCGAACTCCAAACTTGGATGGAAAATATTGAATTTCATCTAACGGAACGACAAAAAGCCATCGCGCGAGATATTTTGAAAGAAATTCGACTGCGTTTGGGTTTTTTGATGCACGTCGGTTTAGATTATTTATCCTTGAATCGTCCCGCTCGAACACTTTCTGGTGGCGAAGCACAACGCATTCGATTGGCAACCCAAATCGGTTCGCAACTCACAGGCATCACCTACATTTTGGATGAACCCAGCATCGGTTTGCACCAAAGAGACAATCAGCGTTTGATTGAAGCTTTGCGCGAATTGACCGACATCGGAAATACAGTCCTTGTAGTCGAACACGACAAAGACATCATGCTGGCGTCGGACTATTTAATTGATCTCGGTCCAGGGGCAGGCAAGCTGGGTGGGGAAGTGGTAGGAGAGGGACAACCCGAACAATTTCTGGACGATCAAACCATTACGGCGCGCTACTTGAGTGGACATGCAAAAATTGAAATCCCGAAAAAAAGACGCAAAGGCAATGGCAAAAAGCTAGAATTGATCGGTGCAACTGGACACAATCTGAAAGATATCACGGCAAAATTTCCACTAGGTACTTTTATCTGTGTGACGGGCGTCTCGGGCAGCGGAAAATCTTCCTTGATTAATGAAACCCTTTATCCCATTTTGCGCAAGCACTTCTATAAAAGTTTGAAAAAACCTTTGGAGTACAAAAAAATAAAAGGTTTAGAACACCTCGATAAAGTCATCGAAATAGATCAATCGCCGATTGGTCGGACACCGCGCTCTAATCCAGCAACTTATACTGGGGTTTTCACCGAAATTCGTAAACTCTTTACCAACTTACCAGAGGCTAAAATTAGGGGTTACAAAGCAGGGCGTTTTAGCTTTAATGTGAAAGGTGGACGCTGCGAAACTTGTCAAGGTGCGGGGCTGCGTACGATTGAAATGAACTTTCTACCCGATGTACGCGTAGAGTGCGAAACTTGTTTGGGGCGTCGCTACAATCGCGAGACCTTAGAGATTTTATATAAAGGGAAATCCATTAGTGATGTCCTCAATATGACCGTGGCAGAAGCAGCGAAATTCTTTGAACCCATTCCAAAAATCTACCGTAAACTGAAAACCCTGCGCGATGTAGGATTGACTTATATTACGCTAGGTCAGCAAGCTACCACGCTTTCAGGTGGAGAAGCACAGCGCGTGAAATTAGCAGAAGAACTTTCCAAGCGTGATACGGGCAATACCTTCTACATCTTAGATGAACCTACTACTGGTTTGCATTTCCAAGACATTCAGCACTTATTAAAGGTGCTTAATCGCTTAGTGGACAAAGGCAATACCGTAGTAGTCATAGAGCATAATCTGGATGTCGTCAAAGTAGCCGATCATATCATTGATATTGGTTTGGAAGGCGGACAACGCGGTGGAACAATTGTGGCGCAAGGCACGCCAGAAAAAGTAGCCAAACACAAGGAAAGTCATACGGGACGCTTTTTGAAGATGGAGTTGTAGGGAACGCATCAGCAGGAGGCAACCAGTTGTAGGTTGCTGGGAATGTTGTTAACTCAAGGATTTCCAAAATGACGGTCATCTCAGGCATTTTAGATGATAGGCAAGCTTGAAGTTGAAGCTAGGCTTGAAGTTGAGAGCATAAAGCAGAAATTTCTTGCGAGTAAAGCAGTGGAATCGCTCTATTTTTGAAAAAAATCTTATCATTTTGAGAAAATATGTGTCTTTGTAAGAAAAATGAAGTCAAAATGTTAATAAGGAATGATAAAATAATAAATTCAGATTCTAGCGCTAGAGATTTTTTTTCCATTTTGTTCTTCAAAAAGCGCAATCCGCCTAAGGCGGACATCAGGTTTTTTAAGTTCAAAACGGGGGACAAAGATCAGTTCCAAGAATCGGAGGTTATTTGTGCGTCGTTCCTTAACTAATGTAATACACTGTAATTTAAGTCTTTTTAAATTTTAGAAGCAAGAAATTCCTTAGAATTTCGAGCTTCAAAAAACCTATCTGCCAGCGGCGAACAAGGGGGGTGAGAGAAAAAGGGTTTTAGAAAAACCCTTTTTCTCCCTCAAACTCTCCTGTCCAGAATGTAAAGAAACTTTTGTTACAATGTAGTAAGTTTTGATGTACTAATCATACATTCAACATTTTATAATCAATCATTACTAGCTATTGTAAAGCATGTATAAAGGCAAATTGGTCCTGTTCTAGCCGACGGCATATCTCTTCCATACAATTTATTTCGGTCTTCGGTTATTTTTGTGGGAAATGAAAAAAGTACTTTTTTTGTTTCCCAATAGAAAGGGGGTTGTGGAGAGAGAAGATTGCATAGTTTTCTCTCTCCAGAAGATTCCCCGATGAGCCATTTATTTAAGGTAGGATTAAGCTATTAATTTCTGATTTAACTTAATTTTCAGAAGCTGCGCTAATTTCTGTCCACAATCATATACTTACATGCACAAATGGTCTAGGAAACTACTCAATTCATAAAATGAGCTATACATCGGATACGGTCTGTATATTTGTGGTGGAGGATGACCCAATGTACCAACACATGATTAAATACATTGCTGAAATGAACCCAGATCACGAAGTGCACACCTTCTCTACGGGTAGAGCTTGCTTGGAAAGCCTACACCTCAAGCCAAACATTATTTCACTAGACTATACCTTGCCAGATGCGAAAGGCAATGAAGTGCTTCAAGCCATTAAAAAATACAACAAAGACATAGAGGTTATTATTCTTTCTGGGCAGAAAGACATTGCTACGGCGGTTGATCTATTAAAGGAAGGGGCATCCGATTATATTCTCAAAAATAAGGAGACCAAAGATCGTTTTTTTATGACTGTCAACAACATCAAACAGAAGTTGATGCTCTCTAAAAAAATAGACGATCTTCAAGACCAATTGGCAAGCAAACACAACCTAGACACTAATTTCATTGGGAATAGTGAAGCCGCAAAGCAAGTCTTGAAACTGATTCGAAAAGCTATTCGCAGCAATATCACGATCTCCATAAGCGGTGAGACAGGAACGGGCAAGGAAGTAGTTGCAAAAGCCATTCATTATAACTCGGAGCGCAAAAAAAAGCCTTTCATTGCCGTGAATATGAGTGCCATTCCAAAAGAATTACTGGAAAGTGAACTGTTTGGCTATGAAAAAGGCGCATTCACGGGCGCGCAAGGAAGAAAAAAAGGGCAAGTAGAATTATCCGATGGTGGGACACTATTTTTGGACGAAATCGGGGAGATGGATTTGAACATGCAAGCAAAAGTTTTGAGGGTTTTGCAAGAAAGGGAGTTTGTGCGGGTAGGTGGCGAAAAGCCAATAAAATTTGATAGCCGTATTATCATTGCCACTAACAAAGATTTAAAAGAAGAAGTTAATAAAGGCAACTTTAGAGAAGACCTTTTTTATCGTTTATTAGGACTCAACATTCTGCTGCCACCGCTTCGTAAAAGGGAAAATGACATTATATTATTAGCCAAGTATTTCTTAGATGCCTTTTGCAAAGAAAATAAAATGGATGCTTTGAAGCTATCTGAATCGGCAAGCTTAAAATTGATGAAATATCACTATCCAGGTAATATCCGAGAGCTAAAAGCAATCATCGAACTCGCTGCTGTCATATCAGAAGGTAAATTCATAGAAGCAGATGATGTGCATTTTAATAGCCCTAAGAAAGAGTACAGTTTCATTGGAGAAGAAATGACTCTGGAAGCCTACAAGCGTAAAATTATTTTCTACTATTTAGAAAAATACGAAAATGACATTCCAACTGTCGCTCAAAAACTAGACATCGGCGTCTCTACAATCTATCGTATTATAAAAGAGGAAAAGGGGAAGTGATTGTTACATGGTTATATGTATTATTAGGTTCAATAGCACAATGCCACAATAGCACAATGCCACAATCACTTCACACGAAAACGTTAAAGTCTGTTAAAAAATCTTAAAAAAAAATTAGCCAAGCCACTTTTTCCGCCTTTCTCTCACCTTATAGATGGTAAGCTTTTCGGGGTGAATGGTAGTACCACTTAGAAAATGGCAAATAATAAATGTCCGAGAGCGAAATTTGCCAAAGTAGATTAACAAAACCTTACAAATTGGCAAATACCAAATTGTATTAAAAAAGAGTTTAATACGCAAAATGAACATAGTATAAACAAGTACAAGAAAAAACACACCATGAATATTAAAAAAATTAAATTGGACCTGACCGTTAAGTTGCTCAATCTAGGCAACCAATCCAATCCATTGCAAAGCGTCAAAGAAGCCATGCACCATTTCAAGGATGAAGTTGGGAGTTTTGTTGGCTTCACCGTTTTGAGAGATGCAGGAATCGGCTCGGACATGGTTAGCCGAACCTACGCTATGCGTTACGAAAAATGTACGCTGAACGTGGATATGGTTCTCAATCAGAAAACACGTAGTGAATATCTGAACGGTTTTAAATTAAACTGATTGACTTATCAATTGATCCAAACAGTTCCTGCAATAAATGGCGAGGATCAAACAGTGGTTTGATCTTCGCCATTTTTGTTTTGGTAAGTACGCTCCCAAAAAAGAATCGAAAAGATTTGGTATTCAAAATCCATATCAAAGACAAAGAACATTTTACAGCAAACAAATACTATCAAAATAGGCAAATCGTTAGTTAGGAGATATTGTTCAGCGCGTAACAACACTAACTAATTCATACATGAACAAACTACTGTTCCTATTTTGCTTCTTACCAGTTCTATCGCTTGCCCAAGCAGAATACAAGTTCGACTTCGACAATCTGACGGTCGGAGACGCAAATGATGCTGGCGATCCAACTTTTAGCTGTGGTGCAATCGGCGAAGCACTAGAACTCGATGGTGTGGACGATGAAGTCAATTTTGTTGGACCAATCAATAACGAATTTAATACGATTGATTTTTCGCTTTCCTTTTATATTCGCCCAAGTAGCTTCACGGGGACGCAGGATATTTTGTCCAAACAAGAAAATTGTACCAGCGACAATGCTTTTTCCATTCAATACAACCCCAATAGCCGTACCATACTTGCTTTATTGAGTGAAAGTGCCAGTAAACAAGTGCCGCTTTTTGGACAATTGAGTGATGATGTGTGTTGGCAACACGTGGCAGTCGTGCGCAGCAACAATGAATTTGCGCTTTACATCAATGGGCAATTGAGTGCAAAAGGCATCACTAGCACTAGAGCAGACATCAGCAATACCGCGCCTTTGAGCATTGCAGACGGACCTTGCATCGGCGCGACCAATGTGCGCTATGCAGGTGCTTTGGATGAGTTTAGAGTATTTAGCCAAGCCTTGAGCGATGAAGAAATAGGAGCCTTGTATTTCAAACCCGACGACATCACGACCAGGGATACGCTGCTCGTATTGGGAGATGAAGTCAGTATCAAAACGAGCAGCACCTGCGCTAATAGTTTCGCTTGGACTCCCGTGGAAGGTGTAACAAATCCCAATGAACCTAACACAACGATCAGTCCGCCAGTCGCTGGAGAATTTGCTTATTACTTGCAGTTTGACGATGGTTCGGGTACTTGCCTAGCTAGAGATAGCATTGTGATTCGGGTAGTCAGCCCCGAAGATTTGAATTGCGAAGAAGTCTTTCTCCCCAATGCTTTTACCCCGAATGAAGATGATTTGAATGACACCTATGGTATCAGTAATCCTTTTGTGATAGAAGACCTGACTGCTTTTGAAATTTTTGATCGCTGGGGCAATCGTGTCTTTTTTACAGATGACTCTAGGGCGCGTTGGGATGGTACTTTTCAGAGTGAACTGGTTAATCCAGGTGTTTTGTTTTACCGCATTCAATACAATTGTAGAGGAGAAGAATTGAGCAAGACGGGTAGTGTGATGCTGTTGCGGTGATGCTGCTGAATTGTTTGCTATTGGATTTGCTAAATCTCGAAGATTTAGTAAATATCCTGGCTCTTAAAAATATTATTGTGAATAAAGTCTAATGCTTTTTAAGTTTTACTTAATTTTATAGGGAAACTCTTTACTCTTCAACAGTACAAAGCCATTCAGAAAAATTGTTCTATCTTGCCGAAATGAATGCAAATAGAACGCACGAACTCGACGACAAAAGAATCATTAATGCTTGGGCTTTCTTCGATTGGGCCAATTCCGCTTACGCTCTTACCATCGCGGTAGCGATTTTTCCAGCCTACTACACCGCTGTCACCCTTGACGAAGTGGCAGTGTTCAATAAGAGTATCTCCAATACGGCCCTCTATGCCTTTGCAATTTCTGCCTCCTATCTGATTCTTGCCTTTTTTTCGCCTTTGCTTTCTGGTATCGCTGATTATACGGGTAGAAAAATGACCTTCATGCGCTTTTTCACAGTTTTGGGTGGCTTAGCTTGCATTGGTTTAGCCTTTTTTAAAGGTATGGATACCAATTTACCAGCGACAGCCGCCTTTAATGAAGCACAAATTGCAATTGGTATTGTTTGTTTCATTCTCGCTACTATGGGTTTTGCGGGGAGTTTGGTCTTTTACAATGCTTATTTACCCGAAATTGCTTCGGAAGAAAAATACGATAGCGTCAGTGCAAAAGGCTTTGCTTACGGCTACATTGGAAGTATCATTTTGCTCTTAATGAATTTGGTCATTATCCAGAAACCTGAGTGGTTTGGCATCGTTGATGAAAGTTGGGGACCGCGCATTTCCTTCATTATGGTCGGTTTGTGGTGGATGGGATTTGCTTTGATTCCTTTCAGAAGATTACCCAAAGAAGAGCGCAATACTGGACAAAAGAATTTGATGAAAAGAAGCATGAGGGAACTAAAAAAGGTGTGGCAAAAAGTGAAAACGGAAGCCAATATCAAGTCTTTTTTGACCGCTTTTTTTTGTTACAGTGCAGGTGTGCAGACAGTGATATTTTTGGCGGCTACTTTTGCAGAAAAAGAACTAGACTTCCAAACGACTGAATTGATCTTAGTTGTTTTAATTCTACAGGTTGTTGCCATTTTTGGGGCGTATTTATTTGCGCGTATTTCTTCGAAAAGAGGCAATATCTTATCCTTGATTGTGATGCTTTTCATTTGGATTGCCATTTGTATTGCCGCTTATTTTGTGACCTTAAGTTGGCAATTTTATGCCATTGCAAGTGCGGTTGGTTTGGTCATGGGTGGCATACAATCTTTGTCGAGAAGTACTTACTCTAAGCTTTTGCCCGAGGACACCGAAGACACCACTTCCTTTTTTAGCTTCTATGATATTTTGGAAAAAATAGCCATTGTCTCAGGTACTTTCATTTTTGGTTTGACTGATCAGTTGTTTGGTATGCGGAATAGTATTTTGGCATTGGCGGTTTTCTTTATTGTGGGACTGATTATTTTGAGAAGGGTGAAAATGGAGAAGGCGGTTTCTTGAATTTTAGCGGTAAAGTAATCGAAACACAAAAGAGACAAAAGAACACAAAGAGAGATAATCCAACTTTTTTTTGTTTGTAGTTCAATAGTGTTTCCAAGGTTTAATAATCATTCAGTTGCAGTAATTAACGGCTACCAGTCTAAAATCGTAAGTGTTTAATAATGAAACGATTAGATAATCTATTTTAATTTAACAAAATCTAAGATTATACCTTAATTTGTAGTTTGCAAGTCTGACTTCTAACGTCTAACTTCTAACTAAATTGAATTCTCACCGTATCACCAGATCATCAAATGACCAAAAAGCAAACACACCTTATTTACTTTATGCACGCCCAAGTATGAAGCACATCTTTTGCAGCGTCACCAATGATATTACTTACGACCGTCGGATGCAACGTATTTGTGGCAGTCTAGCAAAAGCAGATTATGAAGTGACTTTGGTGGGAAGGAAAAGAAAAAATTCTAAGCCTTTAACCATTCAAAATTTTAATACACATCGTCTGAATTGCTTTTTTGAGGCTGGAAAACTGTTTTATTTAGAATACAATTTGCGTCTCTTTTTTTATTTACTTTCCCAAAAAGTGCATCTTTTCTATGCGGTCGATTTGGATACTATTTTGCCGAATTATCTGGTAAGTAAATGGAAACGAAAGCCTTGTGTGTACGATGCACACGAGTATTTTTCGGAAACCCCAGAAGTTATTCGACGTCCATTCACCCAAAAAGTATGGGAGATTTTGGCGTATTTTTGTATTCCCAAAATGGATTATTGTATCACAGTAGGAAGCGGTTTGGCTGAAATTATGGGAAAGCGTTACGGTGTAGCATTTAATGTGGTTCGTAATGTTCCTTTTTCGCGCTCAAAAGAACGCAGACAATACGCTAAAAGGACTTCTCCTACAATACTGCTCTATCAAGGTATGCTCAATGAAGGTAGAGGTTTAGAAGCGATGATCGAAGCCATGAAAGGCATTGGGCAGGCGGAACTTTGGCTGGTAGGAGAAGGTGACTTATTAGAAGAACTTCGCAATCTAGTAAAGCAAAAAGAATTGGAACACAAAGTAAAATTTCTGGGTTTTGTCTTACCCAACGAATTGCAAAATATCACACTGCAAGCAGATATTGGATTGAACTTATTAGAGAACAAAGGATGGAGTTATTATTACTCTTTAGCAAACAAAGCTTTTGATTATGTGCAAGCGCACTTGCCTTCTATCCATATAAATTTTCCTGAATATGAAAAGCTTAATCAAGAATACGAAGTTTTCTGTTTGATTGATAATTTAGAGAAACAAAGTATTCAAAATGCCATTCATCGCCTCTTGAAAGATCAATCTTACTACAATGAATTGCGAAATAATTGTCGAAAAGCAGCCTTAAAGTGGTGTTGGGAGAAAGAGGAAAAACGCCTGTTGGATGGTATAAATCGCTTGTTTTCAGAAGAGTGACCAATTTTCTTAAAACCATAGTCGATTTTTTAGATTTAGGTGTGTACGAAGTCTTAAACCATGCTCAAAATAAGTCCTAGTAACACTCCTGAAATCGCTCAACAAGTATGCCCAGCGGTTTTTTATGGACAGAAACGAGACTTCGTACAGCCCTATTTTAGATTGACTAAAGATTGACAACTATATTTAATCTAAGGTGCTGAAAAACTGTTGATGTTTTCCTTATAAAATGTTAAATGAATAAGCGTTTGCTAAAAACTTCAAGCGTTTAACAGTGGATTCAAAAGCCTCCCAAAATCTGTACAAAGAATTAATCCATAGAAGTTTTAATCTTGTTATGTACTTGTACATTTGTAAAGACCATTGCTAACCCATCGCTAATTGGCAAATGCGTTGACTTTAAAAAAGATATTAAATTTATTATATATGTTAGAATTACCCATAGTACAACCCAAGCCTAAGCGAAAAAGGCGACCAGACTGGCTGCGGGTGAAGCTACCAATCGGAAAAGAATACCGACATGTCCGCTCTTTGGTGGACGAGTATAATTTGCATACCATTTGTCAAAGCGGTAACTGTCCAAATATGGGGGAATGTTGGGGGGCGGGTACGGCAACTTTTATGATTTTGGGTAACACTTGTACGCGCTCTTGCTCTTTTTGTGCTGTAAAAACAGGAAGACCACCCGAGTATGATGAGGATGAACCTAGGCGAGTGGCAGAAGCAATTAAATTGATGGAGGTGAAACATGCCGTGATAACTTCTGTGAATCGAGATGAATTGAGAGATCGTGGTGCAGAAATCTGGCACAGAACAGTGAGACAAGTCAAAGAGCTTTCGCCTTCGACGACTATTGAAACGCTTATTCCTGATGTAAAAGCCAATTGGGATGCACTGGAGCGAATGATTAGTGCAGGGCAAGAAGTCGTTTCGCATAATATGGAAACGGTTCGACCACTTTATCGAAAGGTACGCCCGCAGGCGCGATATGATCGTAGTTTGGAACAAATTAAGCGCACAAAAGCCTTTGGAAAACGCACCAAATCGGGCATTATGGTGGGTTTAGGAGAAAAAGAAGAAGATGTCTTTCAAATTATGGACGACTTGGTTGAAAATAATTGCGATGTGCTAACGATCGGTCAGTATTTGCAGCCCACTAAAATGCACTTAGCCGTTGCAGAGTTCGTACATCCAGATCAATTTGCGAAGTACAAAGAAGTGGGACTCTCCAAGGGCTTCAATTTTGTGGAAAGTGGTCCTTTGGTGCGTTCTTCTTATCACGCGGAGCGGCACTTGTAGTTTTTGACTATCTTATGCAATTCATACTAAAATCTTTTCAAGAACTGAGTTTGGAAGAGCTATACGAACTCCTACGACTGCGACAGGAAGTGTTCGTATTAGAGCAAGAGTGCGCTTATTTGGATGCAGATGGAAAAGATCAGGCAGGTTGGCATCTAATGGGGAAAAAAAATGGTGAAATAGTAGCTTATGCTCGACTTTTGCCACAAGGTATTAGTTACGAAAGCTATCCTTCAATTGGTCGAATTGTCACATCTGCTTCGGGCAGAGGTAAAGGCTATGGAAAAGCGCTAGTCGAAAAATCCATTGCTATTTGTCGCCAAAAATGGGGAAAACAACCCATAAAAATCAGTGGCCAATCTTACTTACTCAATTTTTATCAAAGTTTTGGTTTTCAAATCGTTGGAGAAGAATACTTAGAAGATGGCATTCCTCACCTAGCGATGTTGCTCGAATGAAATAGCAGATAGACGGCATACTTGTTGAGTGATTTCAGGAGCGTTCCTGGGGCTTATTTTGAGCATGACTTAAGACACTGTAACAAAAGTTTCTTTGCCTTTTAGATAGGGGAGAGCAGTTTGAGGGAGAAAAAAGGGTTTTCTAAAACCCTTTTTTCTCCCTCACCCTTGTTCGCCGCCGTCGAAGACGGCGGCAGATAGATTTTTTGAAGCTCGAAATTCTAAGGAATTTCTCGCTTCTCAAAATTAAAATAAACTTAGTTTACAGTTTACTTAAGACTTCGTACACGCCTAAGGAACAACGCACAAATAACCTCAGATTCTTGACTTTATCTTTACGCCTTAGGCGAACAGGTTTTGCGCTACTTTTCGTTAGAAAAAGTCTTATGTCCGCCTAAGGCGGATTGCGGTTTTTCTGCCTCCATTAGCACAAAAATATCTTGTCAAGAACCTCTGTTTATTCATCCCTCGTTCCTAATACAATAGTCCGTGTTAAATTAAGCTGCTCTTTTACCAAGTTGTCTAATTTTTGCACGGACGGATTTAATTATTTTGAGTTTGGGGTTCATACCGAACCAAAGAATTAATTTATCGAGCAAAAATTCATTGGCATTGGCGT
>JBCCRX010000100.1:0-17227 GCA_039201015.1 Bacteroidota bacterium
TTGTAGGAAAATTCTTTCAGGAGCGAGCCCTATTTTAGCTAAAAGCTCAAATATGGCGAGCTCCGAAAGAATTTTCATGAATTAGAGTGGCTTCGACAGCCACTCTAATCCAAAACACGCCAATCTCAGAGGTCAGCGAATAACATAGACTAAGGTACTACTTGCGTAACATGAGTCATCAGTAATTTTGTTGTACAAAAAATCTTTGATGGAAGATTTTTGGTTCTAGATGATTTTATTTGGTCAGCATTAATTATGGAATCTTACGTTTATCTTCAAATCATTTGGGCTCGACGCCCGAATGATTTGATCAAGGTTAAAACCTTGGTTCGTTTGGAGGGATTCGACTTCCCTCCAAACGAAAGCGAACGAGATTTTAATAGTTAGTGATGCTTGTCTAATGATACTCAACCAAATGAAATCATTTAGCTCCAGATTTTTTTAGAAAGCTCTATGTTCTGCATCTAGTCCTTGAAAAAATGCTGCCTAGGACTTATATTTGTTAAATCACCAACAATACAAGCCTATGAACAGCAGATTCATTTCTCTTCATTGCTTATTGATACTTGCCGTATTCCATACTAGAATCGCATTGGCTCAAAGTACCATTCAGATTACTCCTACTAATGACATAGAGAATCTAGTCTTAGAAGAGTTTATCAAACAGGATAGCTGCATTGAAGTATTCAATATTCAGGCGATTGGAGAATTAGAATCAATAGGTTCTTTTTCTAATGGATCAGATGCCATCAATATTGATAAGGGACTGGTTTTCACTACTGGAAATCTTCAAGATATAGGTCAAAAAAATTCGGGAACTGGAACAACAGGCGCCTTATATGGTCGTGCTAATGCGCCTTATCTGAGGCAAGCCGTGGGGACACCGAATATTCACGATGTAGTAGGTATAGAGTTTGATTTTATTCCAACTAATCGTTTAGTTGGCTTCAATTATGTATTTGCATCTGAAGAATATTGCGAGTTTGTGGGTAGTGAATTTAACGATGCCTTTGGTTTTTTTGTTAGTGGACCAGGCATAGAAGGCAATGGTTTTGACAATTCCATTAATATTGCAAAAATTCCAGAAAGTGACGAAATTGTTTCTATCAATAACGTCAATCATCTCAACAATTCCAATTATTTTGTCAATAATCTAAATGCTGCGGATGCCGATGCCTGCGAAATTATATACGCTCCTCAAAGTCCTAATGTTATAGAATTTGATGGCTTCACCAGAAGATTACAAGCATTTCTGGAAGTCATTCCTTGCGAAACCTATCATATTCGTTTAGTCGTAGGAGATGTGAGCGATGAGATATTGGATTCTGCCGTTTTCTTAGAAGGAAAAAGTTTTGAATCGACTGGTATTGCTAATGTAAGAGCAAACGTAGTAGGTAGAGAGGACTATACGGTATATGAAAATTGCTTAGCAGGGGAATTTGTTTTTTCCAAAAGCAGACTGGCGGGTAGGGGTCAAGCAGTTGGTCTAAAATATACTATTCAAGGAACTGCAACGATGGGAGTGGACTACGAAATTATTCCTGATAGTATTTTTATTGCACAAAATAGATTTAATGAAGTAATACCAATTACTATTATTCCTGATACGATCGAAGAAGATAGAGAGTACATCGAAATTATCATTGAAACGATCACTTGCGATTGTATTAGTCGCGATACAGCGATACTTTATATCGAAGATACCAAAGAAGACATTGGGGTAGCATTTGAGGAAATATTGGTGTGTAGTGGACAAGAATTTACGTTCGGACCAAGTGTAGCAACGGCGGTCTCACCACTTAACTACAGATGGAGTACTGGTGATAGTACGGAAACGGTTACGGATCAAATCACGATGCCCCAATCCTATCAAGTCACTGTTAGTGACTTTTGTGGTGCAAAGGATTCTGCTTTGATTGAAGTACAAATACAAGATATTCCATCCCTAGTAGTTGAAGGAAACTTTGATTGGTGTGAAGGACGAAAACCTAAGGAGCTGCTCCTTGACTTACCAGGTCAAGCACCTTGGTCTATCAATTATTCTATAGATAATACTACGCCTATTTTAATAGAAAATATCAACACCAATCCTTTTCCCCTGAGTTTGAATCAAGCAGGCAATTATCAATTTATTGGCTTCAAGGACGAGTATTGTACAGGTCGTATTGAAGGAGCAGTTTTTGTAGAAGCTTTATTATTTGATTTGAATGTGGAGCGTTTCTCACCTTCCTGCACGGCTGCGAATGATGGTAAAATAGAACTAGATATTATAGGTGGTGTTGCTCCTTTTGTAATTGATTGGAGCATAGAAAATGAATCTGAAACCATACTATCAGATTTACTTGCTGGGGATTATGGCGTCGTCATCACGGATGACCTAGGCTGTATGATTCGTGATTCTATACAAGTAGCCGATGCCCCAACCAATGCGCGTTGTCGATTAGATGTGAATGGGAGTTTGTATATCCCCAGTGCCTTCTCGCCTAATGAAGACCGCGCGAACGATGAGTTCACCGTCTATCCGAAATATGGTGTCATCAAACAACTTTCTTTTCAAATTTATGATCGCTGGGGCAATCTTGCTTTCCAATCTGATGCGATTGAGCAAGGCGGGAAAACTGTTTTTTGGGATGGCGGCGATTGGCAGACTGGCGTTTATCTTTGTATAGTTGAAATGGAGCTTAGCAATGGAAGTATTGAATACGTAGGAAGAGATATTGTATTATTGAGGTGATTGTAAATTTTTTCTAGTGGTTTAAAGCATAATTAACTGACAGTCAAAAACCCCTTCCAATATTGAGTTTAAAGTAGTTTAAAACTGTCCATCAATTATTAAGAGCTTTTTCGTTTGGAAGGATTTGATCCGTCCGCTTCGGGCGCGAGGCTGATGACTGTCATTGAGACTTCAATCATCTTATTTACAACCTTAGAATGGTAGCTAAGGAACGAGGGAGGAATAAACTGAGGTTCTTGACAAGATATTTTTGTGCTAATGGAGGCAGAAAAATCGCAATCCGCCTTAGGCGGACATAAGACTTTTTTGGGTCTTCGGTTATTTTTGTGGAAAATGAAAAAAGTACTTTTTTCATTTCCCACTAGAAGGGGTTTTGTGGAGAGAGAAAATTACATAATTTTCTCTCTCCACAAAATTCCCCGATAAGCCACTTTTTTTAACGAAAAGTAGCGCAAAACCTGTTCGCCTAAGGCGTAAAGATGAAGTCAAGTATCTGAGGTTATTTGTGCGTCGTTCCTAAGAGAATATCTAAATGAAAACTACCTTTAAAAAAAGCCCAATTGTCAAAGCAACACAGACAAACAGGACGATTGCTTCTAACGCAGATTGTTGAGAGGGAATCTTCATGCGAGTAGGCTTTGTGTATTTTTCTTGTATTTTTGTATTAGTTTCCAGTTGTAAAAATGCGACCATGCAATCAGCGTACCGCCGAGCATCATTAATACAGGTTCTAATGCTTCCCCCAAGAATCGACTAAGTACAATTGTACTGAAACCAGCTAGCATAATTACAAAAGCGTCGAACTTGCTGTGTTGCTTGCGATAACCTTGCCCGAGCGACCAAGTCGCAATAAAAAGACTCAATAAAATGATACCAAACTCTAATAATTCATTTTCCAACCACGCTAATCCACTCAAAGTACTCATAGAGAGTAATATAGGAAGGCTGATACAATGAATGGCACAAAGCATAGAAGCAGAAAAGCCAATGAAGTCTAAATGAATACTAAAGAATTTGTTTTGCATCTTTAAATCAAGCTATTCGTTTATTATCTAAATTCTCAACGCTTGCACAAAACTGGCAAGATATTTCGTCAGTACTATCACTATGAAAGAGAAAGTGAGACGGTGAGAAAGTGAGAGCATACAATATTCATGCTCTATGATAGCGGCTTTGCCGCGTTGGGAATAAAGAGCAAGAACTTCTAAATTTTTTCTAGAATAAGCACGTAGATTCAAAGGGATACAAAGTTTGTACCCTCTGAGGCACATAGATAACATCTGCAAATGCAATATTGTTACATTTACAGATAAAAATTGAATGTATGAAAGAAAAAGCAGTGCAATTGCTCAAAGAAAATGGGCTTAGAAAGACTACTGTACGCCTGAATGTACTCTTGGAGTTTCTACAATCGAAACAAGCTTATGGTCAAGGAGATTTAGAAGCAAAATGGGAAGCAATAGATCGCATCACGCTCTATCGAACACTGAAAACATTCGAGCAAAAAGGCATTATTCATCAAGCAGTGGATGGAAGTGGAAAGATAAAGTATGCACTGTGCAAAGGTGATTGCTCGGAGAATCAACACCACGATCATCATGCTCATTTTCATTGTGTTGCTTGCAAAAAGACCATCTGCCTAGAGCACATTTCCGTGCCGGAGGTTACTGTTCCTGCTAATTATCAATTGCATCAGTCTCATTTGGTGCTATCAGGTTTATGCGAAGTATGTCGAGTCGAACATTGAGCAAAAGTTGCAAAAACCAAAATATTGCATATATTTGTTTCTTAATAAGAACAAATCTATACCGCTATGTTCGACTATCGTTATGTCTATGTCTTCAAAGTACGCGGAAAACAACTGTACAAGATTGGAATTTCAAAGGACTGGCGTATTCGTCGCTATCAGGTGGAGGATACGAAAAAAATGAGAATACGCCTGCGATTATTGATTGCGCTTCCGCTCTTTTTTGCAGGTCGCGTTGAGAAAAAATTGCATCGAAAATTTGTGAAGCAACGCAAAAAACTACGTGGCGTATCGGGCGGCACTGAATTTTTTGAACTCAATGGCTACGACGGTAAGATTGGTTTACGCGGTGAACTACTAAAGTATTTTACCATACAGTTGGTACTTATTATTCTGCTTTTCATGACAATTGGTTTGAGTCTAATTGATTTGAATTGGGGCGATTACATCAATGCTATACTTGGGTGAGGTAACTCCATTTCTATTGCTGCTTCAATCATTAATAACCTACTACATCTTCTTGTGGCACTTCGCGGTCTGAGCCACCACTAAAAGCTTCCTTCGCTGCTTCTAATATGGCAATAGTGGCAGTCGCGCCTACTCTAGTCACGCCTAGTGCCTGCACTGCTAAAATATCTTCTAACGTACGAACACCACCAGCCGCTTTCACTTGTACGCTCTTCGCACTGTATTTACGCATTAATTTTAAATCGGGATGCGTTGCGCCTTGATAAGTATATTTTCCATCGCTGCCTTTAGAAAACCCATAGCCCGTAGAGGTTTTGACGAAATCAACACCTACTGCCGAGCAAATTTCGCATAGCTTGATTTTGTATTTGTCCTCTGGTAAAAAGTCGTTCTCAAAGATGACTTTTAAAATGGCATTGTGCTCGTGCGTGGCTTTACAAATGGTGTCAATTTCTGCTTTCACATATCCCCAGTCTTCTTGTAAAGCGCGACCAATATTGATGACCATATCTATTTCCACTGCACCTTCCTCGCAAGCTCTTACCGTTTCCGCTACTTTTATCGCAGTGCTAGAGTTACCATGCGGAAAACCGATGACTGTACCTACCAAAACATCAGAACCTTTGAGCGCATCCACCGCTAGTTGTATCGCATAAGGTTTGATGCAAACGGATGCTACCTCATACGCTCTCGCAATTGCACAGCCACTTTGCATGTCTTCATCAGTCATCGTAGGATGCAAAAGCGAATGATCGATCATCTTTGCTAATTCTTGTACTTTATCCATAGAAGTGTAGAGTAATTATAATATGAAATTAGACTGTAAGCCATTTAAGAGGACAGAAAAATAAGTATATACAATTGAAAATCATTATTTTAAGCCAATCGCTTTGACTTCTGATAGTTCACCAAAGGAGACGATCTGGTATTTGACTTCTAAAAATGTCCATCAGTATAATGGGAAATCCTTAAAAGATTACACTAAAAACTGCTTCAAATAGTTACGAGCCGTTAAAATTGCGGATCGGATGTCTTCTTCTGATTTTTCGTAGGCTTTGTCCTCTACTTCTACACAAACAGGACCGCGATAGCCCACCGCTGTCAAGGCAGAAAAGAAATCGCGCCAGCGTACATCTCCCAATCCAGGAATTTTTGGGGAATGGTATTCCAGCGGATGTGCTAAAGTTCCGACTCGATTGAGTTTTTCGCTGTGCAATTTGACATCTTTTAAATGAATGTGATGCAGTCTCTGGGCGTAATCATAGATAGGTTGTATTTCGTCCATTTGCATCCAAATCAGGTGTGAAGGATCGTAGTTTAAGCCAAAGTGATCACTCGGAATGGTATCGAACAAAACATCCCAAATAGCCGGCGAAATGGCTAAATTTTTACCACCTGGCCACTCGTCTTTAGTGAATAGCATTGGGCAATTTTCAATGCCAATTTTAACCTTGTGCCGTTCAGCTAGCTGAATGATCTCTGGCCAAATCTCTTTGAAACGATCCAAATTGTAAGCAATAGATCGCGTATGATCTCGACCAATAAAAGTATTGACTACACCAATATTTAGTTTCGCAGCGGCAATAATAACTCTCTTGATGTGTGCTACGAAGAAATCTGATTTTTCCGTATCAGCATCCAAAGGATTCGGATAATAGCCTAATCCAGAAATATAAATATCCTTGGCTTGGAGATGACTTTGGATATGCTGAATACGTGTATCATCTAAATCAGCAACATCTATATGCGTCACACCAGCATAACGACGCTCTGCTTTGCCTTTGGGCCAACACATCATTTCGACACATTTAAAGTCCGCTGCCGCAGCAAAATCAACGACCGCTTCGAAGGATTGATTGGCTAAAATAGCACTAACAAAACCAAGGTCAAGCATAATTTTTCTAGTTTGAGCAGTACACAGGCTGATTTAATTGTCTCACATTTCCTGTTGCAATAGTCCCAGCAATTTTTATTTAGGATTCAGAAGTATCATACCTTACCCTACTAAAATTTAAGTCTTCTTAGTTTTCGCCGCTTCGCGGCGAAGACAAGGGGGGATTTTGGGGGAGAAACACCATATTAGGCTTTTAGCCCAATATGGTGTTTCTCCCCCAAACCCCTATCGCGAGCCGCCGCAGGCGGCGAGCCTATTCGTATTTCAAAAAAGTAGGGTAGAGTAGAAGTGTCATTTTTTGCTCTAAACTGCAAGACAAGAATAATTCCCAAACTCGGATTCAAAAATAACTGATTATAACGTTTTGCGGTAAAAGAAAAAAGTCTCTACTGTAAATGTATCTTTTCAAAATCAATTTCAACGAAACGTCAGTATTATGAATAAAATCTAAAAAATAAATAGATAGAAGTAAAATTATATTTTTTTGATCAGGTCTGGAAATTAAATTGTGCGCATCTCAAAAATCATGGTGCAAAAAAGTGCAAGTCATCACCAAAGGATGGCTTCTTGATTTAGTCTTTATGCTTTTGCATTTGCTTACATCCAAACAAATGCAAAGCTATGCTAAACTCGAATGTCGTCAACTTAAGCCCTGATGACAGGCATCACCCTAAGCCCTGATGCCCATCATTGTGAAAGCCTTTAAATTGACGACATTCATACTAAGCTCTCCTCCACTTCTTTTAAGCGAACATCAATCGACTGATGCTTTTTATTCAAGAAGTCAATTTGCTGCTGTTCTAGCTCCAAATGTCGATCAAAACCTTTGAAATTATCATCAATTTGCTCGCTGATGTGCACTACGTAAGTCTTGAGCTTTTCAGTGACTTCGGCTTCTAATTTATCTCTGCCTTTTTGAATTTCAGACTTAAAGCCATTCAATATCTTCCGCCTTTGCACCAGTGTCGTGATGCCCGCAAATAACAGGCCCACCGCCGTCAAAATACCACCTGTGATGTCAAAAACTGCCCCTTGCGCCACCGCTGTCAGTATAGCACCAATGACTGCAATGCCGCTGCCAGAAACCAAATTGGAAGACAGATTGCCTTTGTTTGGGAAGAGCGATTCGTCTCGGAAATTTTCGGTGCGCTCCATAAATTTAGAAAAGGCATCTTGCAATTCTTTGAGGACGTTGCTGCGCTTTTCGGCAATATCAGAGAAGATTTCGTGATTGTTTTTGAGAATGGTCTGACTATTTTGCAACTTCAGGTCAATCATTTTTGCCATTTGCTGGATACTGTCAGCAAGATCGGTGATGCTGTCGTTGAGTTTTTTGTTGAGCTCCAAATTGAGATCTTTCTCTAAGTCGGCAGAAAGGCTTTCTAGCCATTCTTTAGCCGAAGATTTTTTATCGAAAATGGACGCAAACGAACGACGCACTAGCGAGAAGAAACCCAAACCACGCGCGAGTTCCTCTTCCTTCGCCCGCGTCACTCGGTCGTAGCCCGCCAGCAGGTTTTCCACCAAAATATCAACTTGATTGTTGGACTTGGTGGATTGTTGTTTTAGTGTCGTACTGACATCTGCTCGGAAGGCAGTATCTGCTTCCCATTGCCTTTTTCGTACTGCCAAACCGTCTGCGATTTTTTCGTTGATGTTACTAGAAAGTTCAATGTTGTTTTTAAGTTTCAGGAAAGGTGCTTTCCCACCTGTGATGTTGTCTTGAATATAGGTACGTACTGCTTGAAAGCCACTTTCCATCAGCTCACCATCTAATTCCTGTTTGGCAGAAACTGCAAAAATCAATGGCTTGTTCATGCCTTTTTTAGCGGCATAGTCCCTAACGCCTTCCACATTGATTTTTAAATCTTCTACTGGCATCAAATCTTTCTGCTGCAATACAAAAATGATTTTTTTGCGCCATTCGTCATTGATAAAGTCAAAGAAATCCCAAGCTGATTGGCGATAAGGATTTTTGGCTTCAAATACAAAAACAATCAAATCCGCCGCAGGAATAAAGCGTTCTGTGATTTCTTGGTGGTGCTTAATGATCGCATTCGTACCTGGCGTATCCACAATCGCGATTTCTTGCAAAATGTCAATGGGCTGATAGATTTTTTTCAGGTATTCATTGATGTTAACGATTTTTTCTTCCTCCCCAAACAAAATTTGCTGAATGGTATCGGTCATCGGTTGCGGCGCCACTTTGGCAATCTCTTTATCCGTTTCCAGAAGCGCATTAATGAAGCTGCTTTTTCCCGCCTTCACTTCCCCCACGATCACAAACATGAAAGGCTCGTCAATTCGATTGCGCAAATCGCTCACTGTCTGCGCTAGTTCTTCGTGTCCGATACTCACCGTCAGGTCGTGTAAATCTTTGACGATTTCACTGATTTGGATACGCTGCGTTTGTAAGTCGTTGTTGATTAATGCCATTTGCTTTATTGAAATGTTGAATTGCCGAATAGTATCACTGTCGTTTCGCTGAAATTGATTTTGAAAAAATACATTTACAGCAGAAAACATATACATAATTGAAATTTTTCTGCGAAAAATTCCAATTACCTCTTTGGACAGAGAGATTTTTTACTGCATAGCCAGAATTAAATTTTGTTTTTTTAATTTAAAATTAGCGAAACGTTAGGTATCAGTAAAAAGTCCGAAAAAAGGGTCTAGTAGTAAAATCCAAAAAATGATTATTTCCGTACAGATTGCTCTAAAATCAAAGCAGCTTGTGGTCCGGTACAAAACAATAAATCCAAGATACTCAAATTGGGGATAAAGCCGTGTTTTTCTTCAAAAACTTGCGCATAAGGAATGATTTGGAAGCAAAGATCGTCATTTTGACGCTGATTTTTGGGAAAGATACTGCCCCTGAAGTCCAATTGATTATCAGTTGCTTGCTTTTCATAAGAATTACTCAAACGGTAGTTGGGTTCTATTTGAAGAAGTTGAAGCAGCAGTGACAAGAGGTCTAAGTTCCAGTCGAATAAATAAGTCCTTGCTTTTTGAAAATAGGATTGTAAATAGTCAGCATAATATTCAAAGAAGGGAGCGTTGCCATAAGCAGATTGAATGCTGTTCCAATGCTGCATTTGCCAATTTTCTGTATAGGATATTTCAACCTTACGAATCGGCATGGCTTGATTCTTACCGCTTTTCAGAGGAATGGAAAGGCGCAGGATGCCGTTAACACCAGCAATGTGACAACGATTTCGGTAGCTTCTTTTCTGATAATTTTCGTGCTGCTCCAGTAAGACTTCATCATAGTAAAAAAATTTACTAAAATACTGTATGGGCGGAAAGTATTGGAGTTCCAATAAGACAGAAGATGTTATTTTAGACAAAAGCGACATTTTTTTTGAAGCTCCAAAAATATGGAATTTTACAAATGCGTTTTTCTGTAGCCATATTGATTTCAAAGTAGCCCTCTGGAGAGGAACAGGATGAAATTACTAATTCCTTTTGTTTTTGTATAGACATACCAATTCCTAGGACGCTTCTTATTCTAAAACGGATAGTTTTCAAAATAAGCGTGTAAACATCAGATTGCCAAAGTTTTCAAAACTTGAGGGTACTCCGAAAAGTAAAACCGTGTCCTATTTTCACCCTAAAGCAAAATTGGGTCAAATATAAGTGACTGATTATCGTGGCTTTAAATTTGTCAAATTTTTAGGGTTTTCGGAGTGCACTCAAACTTCGAAAATCGCTATTCAAAGAGGCACGAAGTTGGTACCCCTTTAAGAAATCTCTAAGAAAATAAATAGCATTAAACAATATTGATAATATGTCTAACAAAAAAAGAAGAGGATTAGCATTTTTGCTTGGTGCGGCGGCAGGTGCAACGATAACTTACTTTTTGACCACAGAAGAAGGCAAAAAGTGGCGAAAGGAAACGATCAAACGTACTAGAGAATTTTCGCGTCGTGTGAGCGATCAAGCACAGGAACAATTGGATTATATTGCGCGTAGCATGGAAACTTTTGTGGAAAATCGTCAGGAACAAGCGGAAGATATCGTAGAAAAGGGGAGCGAAAAAATAGCAGAAACAAGCGAAAAAATGGAAAGTAGCTTTCAGCGCGGTATGCGGAAAGCAAAGCACAGAATGGAGCAATGAAAACGGCTAGTTGGTAAATGGCTGGAGGCATCTATGAATCAATGATCTGATTGCAATGCCTTGGCTATTTGTTTATATTCAAGATCGGTAGTATGACCAAAGCCACCAATCCTAGCAGCACATTTGCGCCGATCTGTAAGGAGAAAAAAACGATATTGGCGAAGGAAAAAGCATCGTTGCCGTCGATACCATAAATGGTGAGGCATTCTTGTACAAAAAATTGATACGCGCCCATACCGCCTGGCGCAGGAACAATGATACCGAAAGCACCAAAGATGAAGGTCAGTAAGCCCGCGGTAGCGGAAAGATGTGCGGTAGGCTCGAAGGCAAAGAAAGCGAGATAGGTCATCAAAAAATACATGACCCAAATATTGATGCTGTGCAGCACAAACAGCCACGGACGCTCCAATTGCAGAACAGATCGAATACCTTCTCCAAAGCCTTTTAAAATGTTGAGGAACTTTTGATACACACGCCATTGGGATAGTCTCACTCGAAAGATATAGACCAAAATCAGACCAACTGCTCCAATGACAAGCATTCCCCAAATCAGCCAGCTAGCGAGTAAGCTTTGTAACTTCCCACCAAAATTTGCTTTTTCATTCAGATAGTTCCAAAGTGTATCGTATTCCAATCCAAACGCAATAGCAATGAAAAAAAAAAGCATAATGAAATCGAATGTTCGACCAACCACAATCGTTCCAATCAATTTTTCGGCAGGTATCTTCTCGTAGCGCGACATGCTAGCAGCTCGTATCACCTCACCAATTCTCGGAATGCCCAGGTTGGCAAAATAGCCCAGCATAATCGTGAAAAAAGAATTCCAAAATTGAGCTTGATAGCCCAAAGGACGAATCAATTGCAACCAACGCGCTGCTCGACTAAAATTGCTAATGATATAGCAAGCAATAATTAGGAAAATCCAGAAGTAATTTGCTGAGCGAAAGTCGTTGATCACTTTTTTCAACAGACTACAATCCTCAGCAGGAATACCTTCACTGGCGCAATAAACTTGATATTCTGCGTTTTGGCTGCGGTAGAGCAAATAGAGAATGAGGAAACCTATGCTAGCAAAAGCAATTGCTTTGAGAATATTGAGTAATGACTTGTTCTTTTGCATAGATGAATCTCTAAAAAACGAAAGCTTGACCGAAACATTCGATCAAGCTTTGCGCCCCTTCTAGGACTTGAACCTAGGACCTACGGATTAACAGTCCGGCGCTCTAACCAGCTGAGCTAAAGAGGCTCTTTACTTGAGGAATGCAAAGATAGTGGCTCTTGAAGTGTTTTGCAATAGTTATGGGCAATATTTTTTGTGTGTATAGATAAAAAAGGACTTTTGCGATCCAATACCAACTTCAAAAGTCCAAATAATTGATGATTCCTCACTTTAAGATAACTTTCTTTAGAACGATGTCTTCTTTGTTGGCAATACGCAAGAAATAAACGCCTTTTGGCAAATGAGAAAGATCGAAACTTTGTTGCAAAGTTCGTTCGTCATTGCGCTCCAATAATTTTTGTCCTTGCATATTCCAAAAAGAAAAATCTAGGGCGGTATTTGCTCTTTGAGAAGAGGAAATGTAGAGCCAGCCTGTGCTTGGATTAGGATGCACCTCAATTTTGTTTTCGACTAGCGGGTTTTCGGTATTCACAACTTCTTCCACAAGCGAAAAAGTGCCATCCGAAATATCGAAAAAGACGTTGTCAGATGCTTTTATTTTTAGGCGAACGCGACTTTCTAATCGATCTGGCATCATGACCATGGCACTGCCTGTATTTGGCACTGCTTTGGCAAGGGTATCTGTGAAGCCTAGATTCCCGAAGTTGTAGGCCACCATAATATCTACTGCCTGACAATTGACGGGAGATCGATTTGTTCCACCAACATTCCAACGAATCTCTGCTAACTGATTTTTTGCGATCCGTTCTCCATCATTTGGAAAAGCTACTACGAAGCTATCCGCATTGGGCGCAACTTGTATAAAAAATTCGTCTTCCGCTACGCCGCCACTGTTTATATTGTTATCCCGCGCGACTACACTGAAGGTCAGTCGCCTCGCATAATCGGGCAAAACTTCTCCCGAAGAAGGTACACCAAACAAGAGATTGCGTAGTTTTGGAAATTCACGCGTTGGAGAAGAAAGTGGCGCATTCGCTTTAAAGCTCGGTGCACTCCCCGAAGGCTCTTCTGGAGGAGTGGAAGGTCCAATGTCCATTTGTTCCCAAGAATAGGTCAGGGCGTCTCCGTCTGCATCCCGACCAATTGCCGTCAGTTCGAAGGGTGTTCTTTGAGGAATAGCCAAGCCACTTTCGTAAGGAATCGTCACTTCTGGTATCGTATTTCCAGTTAAATCAGTCGTAAAACAAGCCCTATTCTCTATCGTTGCATTCATCTGCGCGATGCTGAAACCATGAAAAAAATTGAAGCCCGAAGAAACATTGTCACTGCCACAAAGTCCAGCATAAGAAAGAATGGTGCTGCCGCTGCCTGGCTCCACAGCAGAATTTCGACTTCTTTGATCTCTGCTGTCTTCTCCACAGCGATTCCAAGTGTGGCTACCTCCTAACTGATGCCCGACTTCGTGTACGAGCGTGCCAAAAAAGTTACTTTCGTTTGAGAAAAAGCTAGAAACACCGCTTGCCTTAGCATCACCACAAATGCTTGCTAAAAAAGCAACACCTCCCACGCCACCGTCTGCTTCAGCGGTCAGCACATGCCCAATATCATAGTTGTCAAATCCGATGCTATCATTTAATATATCTATATTTTCTCTCAACATATCAAAAGCCTCGTTGCTGTAAGGATCGGTCTCAGGATCAGTAAAAGCAATTTTATCGTTATTCTCGACTAGAATTAAGCTTAGCGATAAATCGCGTTCTAGTACTAGATTCAAACGGTTGACCATAGAAATCACCGCTTCCATTGGATTGTTGGCATCCGCGCCAGACACTCTTTGTTGAGCAAATTCACCAGTGGTAGCAAACGCCGCTCGCAATACTCGCAGTTCTTCACCAATTGCCGTTTTGCTATTTTTGGGTAAATTTAGTAAAAGCTCTTCTGCAATCGTTCCGCAAGGATGCGAAGCATTTACCTCTGTATTTTTTGTGTCATAAACGACATAGAGTCCTTGTTTATCTGCGATTGGATCAATCCAAAACTCACTTTCCGTTGTATAAATATAGCCATGTAAGCCAGAATTCGTCCAATCGAAATGCGCTTTATACCGCTTATCTTGAACACCAATTGCTTTGTAGGTTTTTACTTGAGGATACTTTTCCGCTAGCCCTTCTTCTAGGATGATGCTAGGATGAAGTTCAAAATCAATTGAACGGTTTTTTTGTACAGGAAAAGAGAAAATATTTTTTGTTGAAGGTTTTTTGGTATCTGAAAAGGCTTCATTCATTTGTGTTTTTAGCCTTTCTTCATCCAATTGAAAAATTTGATATACTTTTAGATCATTAAGTTGTTTACTGGATATAGCAGTATTTTCTGTAAGCGTCCAGTACTGCTGTGCTTGAATGCTATTGAGTTGCAAAATGAGGGTGATAAGAATCACCAATACGAACTTTATTTTTATCATCAAAGTAACGATTTATAATAGTTTAGTTTGTATTTTACAGAGAAACTAGAATTTTGTTTTAAGAATAGAATCTAGAATAAGTTTGTTTAGAAGATTTCCAAATAAGGTTTTGTTTAAGGGGTTTACAGAAGCGTGACACTCAAACTGCCTTCGTTAAATACCTTTGTGAGAAACGACAAGACGCTATGAGGAACACAATTACTTGAACCGAAATGATGAACACATATAAGATTCTTACGGTCACCCATAGGACTAGTAAGGTTAATAAGATTGGAGACTTTGTCATAAAGTATAAACAGCAAGAACAGTTAGAAACAGCTTTGTCTAATTTGAAGGATAGCTTTCAGTTGGAAGAGCTGATGTATCTGGCCACTTGCAACCGTGTTCTATTTTTGTTCAAAACCTCCTCTGCAATAAGCCCGCAGTTCCAATACCGCTTTTTTCGCAAAGTTAATGAAAACTTAGATGCTCAGCAGATTGAAAAATCCGTCTTGTCCTACGAAGGACAAGAAGCAATTGCTCACTTTTGTTCTGTAGCTGCTTCCATTGATTCCATGGTGATTGGAGAGCGCGAAATTTTGCGCCAAGTACGCCTTGCCTATGAACAATCTCGCGAATGGGGACTGACGGGCGATGATATTAGAATTGCTGTCGAATTGGCAGTGCAAGCTTCCAAAGATGTATATTCCAACACTCGGATTGGAGAAAAACCCGTATCGGTTGCCTCTCTGGCGGTACAGCAGTTGCGCAATTCTGGTTTGCCTAGAAAATCAAGAATTTTACTTATTGGAGCGGGTTCTACCAATATGCTGATCTCTAAATTTCTACACAAATACAAGTATTCCAACGTCACTATTTTCAACAGAACACTGGAAAAGGCAGAAAAACTAGCAGAATATTTGGGTGGCTCAGCTCTACCGCTGGAAGACTTGTCGCAATACAGCAATGGTTTCGATTGTATGATCGTATGTACAGGAGCTACACAGGCAATCATTACTCCTGAACTGTATGCACAACTACTAGCAGGCGAAACAGATGAAAAACTGGTAATAGATATTGCCATTCCTAATAATGTAGATAAAGCGATCCTGAATCAGTATCCATTGGATTATGTGGAGGTAGAAACCATCAGAAACTTAGCTAAGGAGAATTTGGATTTCCGCAAAACAGAAGTACACAAAGCCAATCTGATATTAAATAAATATCTGACTACTTTCCCTGCTACCTTCAAACGAAGACGCATTGAACGTGCCATGAAAAGCGTGCCACAAGAGATAAAAGCGGTGAAGTCTCACGCGATGAATAATGTTTTTAAGCAAGAAGTAGAAGCTTTGGATGAAGATGCCCGCGAACTGGTGGAGAAAATGCTCGCCTACATGGAAAAGAAGTGTATCGGGATTCCTATGAAGGCTGCGAAGAATGCGATGATAGAATAAAACAAGCATGTTTTATATTTCTCCTAACAAAAGTGACAAAAAATGATACGTTGTTATTATCCATTAGTAAAGTATTTTTTATCCTACTTGCCTTAATACACTGTAAAATAAGTTTCTTTGCATTTTAGATGGGGGAGTTTGAGGGAGAAAAAAGGTTTTTAGGAAAACCCTTTTTTCTCCCTCATCCCTTGTTTGCCGCCGTCTTCGACGGTGGTAGAGGGGTTTTTTTGAAGCTCGAAATTCTAAGGAATTTCTCGCTTCTCAAAATTAAAACAAACTTATTTTACAGTGTACTTAATCTAAATCGCACTAAATTATTTTTATTTTCTGCTACTAATATGAAGCGAGGCTCAAAATTCAGCTTAGCTTCCAACAGCGAATTCCATATTTGAATGTACACTTCGGGATCGTAATGACCAGGACGAAGAAAGATAATACCAACAAAGTCTAGCGAATCTTTGTATATTAAAGTTCCAAAATCGCTGTTTTAGCTAATAATCACTCTGTCTTGTTCTACACTTTTTGCCAAGATGGACTTGTCTGACAAATTAAATAGTCGCTGTTCTTGAATATCAAATACGTCAAATCCTTTGTCTTTTAGAAAAGCAACTAATTGCGCATCAATATTTTCATCTGTCAATAGTTTGAATTCTGAAATTTTCATGCGGCTATTTGAACGTCTATTATAATTTCGTTTTTTGAAAATCTAGCAGCGTACAAAATCGCTTCTCGTACTTGCGATACATCCAATAAAGGATGTTTTTGAGCAATTCCTTCGGGTGTTCCTCCTGTGCCTAACCATTCCATAACTAATTCTACGCTAATTCTTGTATCTCTTATACATGGCTTACCCCCAAGAATATCTGGTCGAGCAACAATATTTTGAAATTTATTCATAGACCCTATTTTTACCTTTATCTATTACAGATAACAAAATATTCCTGCAATGTAGTTCAATCTAGCTGCTAGATTGCATTTTTATCTCAATAGATAATATCTGGTTCTGAATGATTTCATTTGGTCAGCATTATTTATAGAAGCTCACGTTTATCTTCAAATCATATGGGCGTCACGCCTAAGGCGGACAAGTCGAGCCCATATGATTTGACCAAGGTTTTTTAAAGGTAGAAGCGGCGAAATTCGCCGCTTCTACCTTTAAAAAACCTTGGTTCGTTTGGAAGGACTCGACCTGTCCGCCTCACCGTGTCCGCCTTAGGCGTGAGGCTGACGTCCTTCTAAACGAAAACAAA
>JBCCRX010000101.1:0-17119 GCA_039201015.1 Bacteroidota bacterium
ATACGACCCGCATTTTTGAAATCAAATGTCCGACGGATTTGGAGGTAATCGCTAGGGGAGAAAGTGCCCTAGTGCAATGGGAATTGCCGCAATTGGTGGAGACTTCTTGTGACGATCAAAGCATTCAAATTCAACAACTGCAAGGGCAACTGAGTGGCAGTACTTTTGAAGTGGGCGAATATGAAATCGAATATTTGGTACAAGATGCTTGTGGGCAAGCAGCCAGATGCCTGTTTGAAGTCAAAGTACTAGCGGATACGACCCGCATTTTTGAAATCAAATGTCCGACGGATTTGGAGGTAATCGCTAGGGGAGAAAGTGCCCTAGTGCAATGGGAATTGCCGCAATTGGTGGAGACTTCTTGTGACGATCAGAACATCAGAATTCGTCAAGTGCTGGGTCAGCCAAGTGGTAGTAGCTTTGAAGTAGGCGAATACGAAATAGAGTATATTGTAAAAGACGATTGTGGGCAAGAAGCGACTTGTTTATTTGAGATTAGGGTGCTAGAAGACACGACTGAACAGGTCTTTAGCCTGACTTGTCCAGAAGATATTTATGCCACTGTACCCGTTTTCGGAGCCACCGTGAACATCGAATGGGAAGAGCCCAGTGTGAGTGTTCCTTGTGAAGCAGGCTATACATTAAGGCGCATCAGAGGAATACCGAGCGGCAGTAAATTCACCGTAGGGATCGCCAAAATCACTTATCAACTCAAAGACAGATGCGGCAATGAAAGCCGCTGTTCTTTTAACATCATTGTGGAGATAGCACCAAATATCCATGCGAATTCGACCAACAATACCAATAATTTCAGCACTTTATTCCCAAATCCATTCAAAGATCATCTACAGTTAAAGTGCTTGCCCACTGCTTCTGATGCACAGCTACATATCTACGATGCGCTGGGTAAATTGGTTGTGACACAAGCCTTGACAGTCGAAAAAAGTACTTACGATTTCTCGACAGTAGAATGGAAAGCAGGTTATTATTTTTGGTGTATTTCAAGTGAGAAAGGGATAACTGAATCAGGGAAGCTGATTTGTGTGAAGAGCGTGGAATAATTAACTGATGTTACGCACTCGTATGTTTTGGTACAAGAAATCTATTAGCTTGTCAAAGCTGCCGTGTTTTGAATTAGAGTGGCTGTCGAAGCCGACGATTTGTAAACAAGTGGCACTTTGTGTCGTTTGTAATTTGGTGTTTTGCGTAACATGAGTAATTAAATCAAATTTAGGAGCAAAGTGCAATACTCATAACATCAAAAAAGTGGTGCTTGCCCAAAGTGTTGCGGTGCATTTCATGATAAGTATAATCTAAGGCAGATGGCGTCGCTTGTATGTATTTCACGTAGCGACTTAAAGCTCTGTGGTAATCAGCACCTTCTCGGATATCGCCCGAAACTTGAACAATCTGCTGATCAGCGGAAAGGTTGAATTGCCGAAAAACCATCATTACGTAATATACCAAATCTTCCACCGCATGGACGGGCATTATGTTCGCAAAAAGCAATTCTTGTCCTTGAAATAAAAAAATCTGAATGGATTGGTCTCGAAGATTTACAAATAGATTGGCTTTATTCAGTGTACAGCAATTTCTATAGCCCAAATACAGAGCAGAAGTAATATGGTATTGTTTCGATCTCGGAAAAAGCTGCTGCAACTGATGGAGAGCCGCGCTGTTGACCGCATAAATATTTTGCGACCGCAGTAAACTTAAATCATCGGATTGTATGGTATCATTCGCCTCCAAACCTACGATATGTTCCAGATAAATCTTTTTTTGATCTGGATGATAGAGCCGATTGGGAACGAATGTCCTTTTCTGACTGAGATAAGCTATCTTTATTTCGCGATAAGCCAATTTCAAGAGGCGATCATTTCCGATGAAGCTCAGAATATCTGCTAAAGCAGTAGCATTTTGCGAATTAATAGATTTGAAAGTATATTCTTTGAGTAGCAAAATTCGGGCTTCCTGCGTATATACCAAATACAGTAAACTGTCTATTCCGAGCAGAATAGACAGTTGATATTGGTGTGCCTTTCTCTGATTGAAAAGCTCATCATTAATTGTTGTTTTTAGAACACCCAATAGTTGAAGAAATTATATTATTTTGACTCCCAGTTGCCCGCTAACTTAGGCGAGTTCATATCTCCAAACTTAATGGTCGCACCTGGGTCGTAAGAATTATCGTATCGAGCATATTTTTTACTCGCATATTTACCCATGAATTCCGACCACTGGGTGCCTACTTCAACCACACTCACTAAGGTTTGCTGATAAGTGAGCGTGTCTGCTTCCATCTTGAAAGTAGCATCGGAGTAAGGCACATGCTCCAAAGAGTCCAAAACGAGACCAACTGCCATCACAGAATCAATAGCAGGCTTGTAAGTCGTATCTCTAGATACCGTCGGATTGTCTGGATCATCCTCATCTCCCACAATTTTCACAATTGTAAAGCGACCGTTTCGCAAAACCTCCTTCAAAGTGTCGAAATTGGGAGCAAAAGTACCCGCGATATCTCTATACATTTCTTGTGCCGTGCGAATTTCCATCAAACGATTCACCACGGCTTCTCTACGTTTATCTTTAGTTTCCTGAAAAGCGATGGGCTCTTTGATGCTGTTGACGAGCATGAACCCCAACGCAACTGCAATTAGTAGTAAGACTAAATTGATAATTATTTTCATTTCTCAATTTGTTTTTGCACAAAAATATTTTCTGCTTTCGAGGAGACGTTTCACATAGTAACGAACCCGTCATAGAGTTGGATTTGGGACGGCATGCAAATCCTTAGAATTACTGCATTCTCCATTCTCAAAAGCCAATAATACTGCGCAATTATAAGATTTTTTGCTGAAATGTAAGGCGAAAGGTCTCTAATTTTTTCTCGCTTTAATTATAGGAGCACAATCTATCAATCTGCGGTATGTTCTTTGTCACCTCTAAACAAAGTAGCTTTAGCATCGCTATTTGGTTTTGCTTGATTCCTAAAGAGACCCAATTCCAAAATCTGTCTAGCAGCTTCGTAGTGCTTCCATTCAAAACCAATCTGTCCTGCACTTTGGATCACTAAATATTTGAAAGTATAATCTTTGGGTTCGCTCAACATCTGAAAAGCAGCTTCTTTTTCCAGCAACCAAGCCCGATTTCAGTAGTCTTCAAAGACGCTCGTATCGCCTTTTGCTTTGTAGATATTGGCTAGGTCATAAAATTCCATAGCCGTACGGTGAAGAACAGTGGCAATATTCATAGCTGAATGATTTTTGCTTTTGGTGTAGGTGATCTAAGCTGCTTTATTTTGATGAACGACTTTCAACTGATAAGCACCCAACAACTCATTCAATAACTTCATTTTTTCTGCTCTGATGTAGAGATACTGCTTTGTATCCAATACATCTGCTTGGTGCTGATGATGTAAATCAATTACTTTATTCACCTGTACGATTTGATCGATCAAGTCACTGACCACCAAAATGTGTTCTTCTGGTTGAATGATGTATTCGCTTTCTTGTTTCATGCTTTAATAATTACAAGTGAGTCTAATCTCATTAAATAAGGATTTTCAAACGGATGAACCAACTTTACGAGAACACTGTTTTTATCTCAAACAATAATAAGCTCATGCAAGTCACACTAGACATCAAACATACAAAGGATTTTGAACTACTTCTTCCGCTCTTGAAGCGTCTGGAGATTTCAATAGTACCTACAAATGTACCTGAAAAATCATCTACACGAAAGACCTTGTCTCAATTCATCGGTGTGCTTTCTCAAACTAAATCGGAAGACTTTGATGCTTATCTTCGTCAAACTAGATCAGAATGGGATCGAAATATCTTTTAGATAGCAATATTGCAGTCTATCTTATGAATGGTACGCTTAAAGGAGATGAACATCCAGATTTGGTATCTGCTATTCAAGATGTGCCATGTATTTCAGTTATTAGTAGAATGGAACTACTAGGCTGGACGCCGCCGACAGAGGAAGAAGCAGATCAAATACGAGATTTTGTAAATCATGCCATTGAATATAATTTGACAGAAGATATTATTTTACGAACTATTGAAATACGAAAGTCAAAGCGTATCAAGTTACCTGATGCGATTATTGCTGCGACAGCATTATCGAACGACCTCATTCTATTAACTCGCAATACCTCTGATTTCAAAGGAATACCTGATCTAATTTGTGTCAATCCCGTTCCGTAATAATTTAAGCACTCACCAATCGCTCTATTGCCTTAAACTGTATTTGACCATTTTTATCCTTCACCAATTTCATTTTCACCCATTCACCAAGATAAAAGCGGAGTTGATTTTTAATCAGTTCGGCAGGTACAGCAATAGAGTACGAGGTTTTATTTTTGCTATCACGAATGCTAATAGTATTTTGATCGAGGCTAGCCGAAGTAAGTGTACCTTCAATACTTTGTTCTTCGCTTGAAACACTTGCTTCCTTTGAATCATGCGCCGCAATTTGAGTCAGTATTTCTTGCATTTGAAAGCGTTCTAGTTCTTCTGGATTCCCCAATAAACCCAATTCCAATATGTGTTTGGCAGCTTCGTAGTGCTTCCATTCAAAACCAATCTGTCCTGCACTTTGGATCACTAAATATTTGAAAGTATAATCATTGGGTTCGCTCAACATCTGAAAAGCAGCTTCTTGTTCCAGCAACCAAGCTCGATTTCGGTAGTCTTCAAAGACACTCGTATCGCCTTTCGCTTTGTAGATATTAGCTAGGTCATAAAAC
Source organism: Bacteroidota bacterium (assembly GCA_039201015.1). Taxonomy (GTDB): domain Bacteria; phylum Bacteroidota; class Bacteroidia; order Chitinophagales; family Saprospiraceae; genus JAAUTG01. The sequence goes on from JBCCRX010000101.1 coordinate 4,751, forward strand.
TCCATAGCCGTACGATGAAGAACAGTGGCAATATTCATAGCTGAACGATTTTTGCTTGTGGTGTAGGTGGTTTAAGCTGCCATGTTTTCTGCTTGCTCTCTAGGACGGCAATTCTCTAAAGCTTCGGGTGATTCCAAATAGCTCACCCTAAATGCGTCACTGCGAATACCTGCTGCTATCAAATGACGCTCAATCGGAACATCTGTATTGTTTTGATGAATCCAAACTTCTTCGTCTAGCAATTGTAAATGAAACACCATGTGGTTGAAATAGCGTTTTTTCCGCCAACCCATTTCAATCAACACAAATTCTGTTTGTTCTGCATTGACCACAAGGTGATATTGTGAGTCTTCTAGGTATTGATTATCGACTGCTAGGTATTCGGATAGAAAGTCGGTAATTATTTCAGCAGTTGTCTTTAGTTGTGTTCTTTCCATTCTACTATATTTTCTTCTGCAATATCAACAATCAAAAAATTCAGTCCGTATTCTTCTATTCTACGCTTCATAAATCCTATTGCATTTATCTCATCGTAGGCTTGCTCTGAAACTGCTAAAAACAAAGTTCTATCTTGATTTGCTTCGTTCTCTTTCAGTGCAGACCTGTAATCTAGAAACTGTCCTAAAGCTTCGTGGAAATCATTCAAAATGGAGGAAGAAAAAGACTTGATTTCCACTGCTATTCGCTCTCCTTCTTTTTCTGCTCCTAGTAAATACTCTGCTCCTAGATCAATTTCAAAATATTTATCTGGATCATCCAATAGATAAACCTTTAGCGGATCATCCGTTACTAGCCAATTGGCTTTTTCTAAAGCCCTTCTCACTGCTCCGTGAATTTTGTCTCGTCTTGCCATGATTTGATAACAATTGAATATTTATTTGAGTTGAAAAAGGCTGTTCCAAAAAAAAATCGACCGCTTCGCGGAAAGAGAAAGCACAAAGGGTACAAGGCTTTCGGATATTCTTCTTCCATGATGTAGTCGGAAGCCATAAAATCGGCACTGATCAGGAAAAGGATGATCTGCGAAGCGGCGAGGTTTTTCTTGATCTCGACATCCCACTGTTGTCCTGCTAGGATTGCGCCGTCGTACCAGATTTTGCGCACGACTTTGGATTTTTCCAGTACCCGCAATTGCCGATACAATGCCTTTTGGTATTGCTCGTTGGCTCTTGCATAAGCCATAAAAATGTTGATTTGAGCTATTTGACGCACGGATTTGATTTAATTTTAGCTGTTTTTGAAATGGGTTTTGATCGTGAAGAAGATAGACTTTTGAAGTTTGTGATCGTACTGAAATTTTAGTTCGCAGCAAATAAAACTTCAAAAGTCTTGATATCAAAAAAGGACTGCTAATTCATTTTGCGTAAATATAGAAAATCGCTTGGATTCGAGGAAAAAAGCGAGTTTAACTTCAACTGCAAGAGCAAAAAGAGAAGAATATTGAAGAATGCTCTTACTAGTGGACATTTTCTTTTTCAACCACAAAAGAAACAAAGGTCACAAAAGCTAAATGCTTGATTTTTAATGTATTCTCTTTGTTTTCTTTATGTCTTTGTGGTTCGATTTATTTTGATGTCCACTAGTAAGAAGAATGCTCTATTTTATTTGAATTTACAAACGGTATGAAATACTTAGCCAACAGCCAACAGTTCACTTAATCCACAACAAATAAGTCGCCGCAAAAGGAATCATATACATAAAAGAATCGAAGCGATCTAAAATGCCGCCGTGACCAGGCAAGAACGTGCCAGAATCCTTCATTTTGTAGCTGCGCTTGAGCATAGATTCTACGAGGTCGCCATAAGAGCCAAAAACGACGACGATGACAGCAAGAATGACCCAATCAATCAGAGTCAGATTGGTGCATAGAAAACTTAGAGCGATCGCCGCCAGCACCGCGGCGATTAAGCCACCCGCTGCGCCTTCCCAAGTTTTCTTTGGCGATATATTGGGCATCAAAGGCGTTTTACCAAATTGTCGCCCGAGCATATACGCGCCCGTATCATTCGCCCAAGTGAAAAGCATCAAACCCAAGACCGTTCGATATTCGTAAGTGCCTGTCTCAAAGGCAATTAGGTTGAGGACGAGAAAAGGAACGCCAATGTAAGCACCGCCTAAAAGCATGATACCAACGTTTTGAAAAGGTTGTTCGCTTCTGGCGTAGAGTTCCGAGATGAAGAGTAAGAAAACAGTCAACAGGATAGAAAAAAGAATGACAGTAATGGAGGTTTCGATATTATTGAGGTGATAAAAGGCGAGGAAAAAATAGGGCATCAAACCGACAAAAAGAGTCGCCAATTTGTGTCGAGAATCGCCTTTAAGGAATATGATAGACGCAAACTCCCAGAGGCTGAGGGCAGCGGCCAATCCAAAAACGACGACGAACAAAATGCGTCCACCCAAGACACCTATCAACATCACCGTTACGAAAATAAAAGCAGTTAGGGCGCGTTGTGATAAGTCTCCTCTTTGCTTTTTTTTATTTGCTTGCTGTTCGATGACGTGTGCTTGTTTTTCCGCTGTAGTTGATGATTAGGTAACCTAAAATAAACGTGAAGATAATAGAAACCACAAGAAGCAAGCTAGATAATTCCAAATTTGCCGTTTTTTCACTGGGAATTGGATGATAATATTTCAAAACGACCTGTATGCCATTGTTGAAAAAATGCGCGATAATTGGAATCCATAAATTATTCGTCCAATACAGCAAATAGCCCAAAGCTGCGCCAAGTAATAGTCGTGCTAAAAAACCTTCAAATTGTCCGTGTACGGCACTAAAAATCAAAGCAGCCAGCCAAATCGAAAAATGGGGTCGTTGACTGAGCGCGCGTATCTTTTGTTGGAGAACACCTCTAAATAGCAATTCTTCTGCCAATGCTGGAACGACGGCAATCGTAATCAAATTGAAAATCAATTCACTTGGACTTTCCATGACCAAAAGCGCATTGGAAAGTTCTCCCAAATCTTGCTCCAAACTGACTGCCCAATCTGGGAGCGGCAAAGATTTATTGAACTCAAAAAGCCATTGCGCAATGGGAAAAGTAGCAAATAAGAAAAAAACACCAAGGGCAGACAACTGAAAAGAAGGGCCACGATGAAGTTTTAGAAAAGCAGTCCAATCGTTTCGATGCAAAAAAATGCTAATCATCAAAGCGGGCAACAGAAAAGTAGTAACTTGACTAACGATAGAACTTAAGCGGACGTAATATCGAATATGGAGACTATTTTCTGTCTTGATTTTTAAGATAGCATTTTGATAGTCTTCACCCGCCCACTGCCCTAAACCCTGCATCAAATAGCTTCCCAAAGCACTGCAAAACAAGATAAACAGAAACAGACCCAGCAAGCCATAGAGCGATTTGTAGCGATTGTCTTGTTCCGAAAGAGCTTGCATAGTATCATTTTTTCGTAAAGGGAAACAAAAGTAACAGCTATTCTAGGTTTTTTACCACAATTATATACACTAATTTAATTTTAAGGAACAAAAAATGCTTATCTTTGCGCTTGCTGTAACTGATTTTCGTAATCACTAACGGTATTTACTTTTTTGTTTATTTGTTCAATTGTTTATTTGTTGATTCGATAGGATACCGATCTTAAATAAACGAATAAACAGTTAAACGAATCAACAGAAAGTTGCCGTCAATCAATTAAAAAATGGCACAATATTTATCAAAAGAGAAAATGGAAGAAATTTTTGCTGAGCATGGTGGTTCAGCAGCGAATACAGGTTCTATCGAAGGACAAATCGCGCTTTTTACCTATCGCATTCAAGAACTTTCTAATCATTTGAAAAGCAATAAGAAAGATCATTCTTGTCGCCGTTCTTTGCTCCGTTTGGTGGGTAAGCGTAGAAGATTGCTCAAATATCTAGCATCTAAAGATATTGAGAAATACAGAGCTTTAATTGAAAAATTAGGTATCCGTAAATAAATATCACTTTGCGCTCAGTCTTGCTGGGCGCGACTTGTTTTTTCCCGAAAAATTCTAATGGTTTAGAAGAATGATGCTGATCTTTCCTAGCAAAAGAGAACTGCTCAAGTCTTTTGCACTGCAACGCAAATTTAATCCAAAACCTTCCTTCTTTGCAAGCATCAGTTGGGTTTTCCATCGTTTTCTTGAGAGACTAGAAGAATTTTCCTTCTTTACGAAATTCGAAAAAAAGTTCATCAATTCTTAAACCTAGCTGCTAGTGGTTAACAACAGAAAAGATGCTGATTCATTCATCTGTCATATTCATTGATACAAGCGCATAAACAAACTTTACTAACAAACAGCAGTAGAAGGCTAGAATAGTCTAGCCTAAATGTACGTAAATAATATTCATATGCATCCCATAGAAAAGGGACGTGAGATAATTAAGTTTATATTGTTCGATTATTCTTGAAAATGGATACTCCTTAGTAAAATATCTGCTTTCAAGAAAAATCGAACACATCAAGAATGTAAACTTATTATTGAGCTCAGACCAAGATAATAAAGGGATGTAATTAATAAAATACATCAATTGAAAATATGGGAAAGCAAATTCCTACAACCACCTCTTTCCACTTACCTGATGGTCAAGAAGTCATTATAGAAACTGGAAAATTAGCGACACAAGCCGACGGTTCGGTTGTTTTAAGAATCGGAAAGACGATGTTGTTCGTCAGCGTTGTTTCTGCTACGGAAGCCAGAGAAGGGCAGTCCTTTTTTCCACTTTCGGTAGATTATCAAGAAAAATTTGCCTCCGTAGGGCGCATTCCTGGTAACTTTTTCAGAAGGGAAGCCCGATTGACGGAAAACGAAATTCTGATTTCTCGCCTAGTTGATCGAGCGATTCGTCCACTGTTTCCAGACGGCTATTTAAACGAGACCCAAGTCATTATCAATCTGATTTCAGCAGATCCAGACACCATGCCCGATGCTTACGCAGCCTTGGCGGTTTCTTCTGCATTGATGATTTCAGACATTCCGTTTGCAGGACCGATTTCAGAGGTCAGAGTGGCACGCATAGGCGGAGAATATATCGTGAATCCTAAGATTTCAGCGCTGGAAAATGCCGATATGGACTTTATCGTTGCGGCTACAGAAGAAAACGTGGTGATGGTGGAAGGAGAAGCCAAAGAATGCCAAGAAGCGGATTTGGTGGAAGCTATAAAAGTAGCACACGAAGCCATAAAAGTACAATGCCAAGCGCAACATGAATTGGCTCAGAAAGTAGGTGGAAAAGCACTGAATAAGCGAGAGACGGTCGTAGTGGAAGAAAACGAAGAACTGAAGAATCTGGTCAAAGAAATGACCAAAGACGGTATCTATGAAGTGGCAAAGGGGGCTTTGGAAAAACACGCACGCAAAGAAAACTTCAAAGCCGTGAAAGAGTCCATGATGGAAAAACTGCTGGAAGAAAAAGGCGAAGAATTTATAGAAGAAAATGGCTCTACTTTAGGAGAATACTACAACAAACTCAAAAAAGAAGTGATTCGGGAAATGGTCTTATCGGAGAAAGTCCGATTGGATGCCCGCACACCTGAGCAAATTCGCCACATCTGGACAGAAGTGGATTATTTGCCTTCCGCGCATGGTTCGGCGATTTTCACGCGAGGCGAAACCCAATCTTTGACCTCTTTGACTTTGGGGACAAAGACGGATAAGATGATGGTGGACAATGCCTTGGGTACCTATTACGAAGATTTCATTTTGCATTACAATTTCCCTGCTTACTCAGTTGGGGAAGTGAAGCCGATGCGTGGGCCAGGGCGTCGAGAAGTGGGACACGCCAATCTAGCAGGACGCTCTTTGAAACAAGTACTGCCAGCGGATTCTCCTTACACCATTCGCTTGGTTTCTGATATTATGGAGTCGAATGGTTCTTCTTCTATGGCGACTGTTTGTGCAGGAACACTGGCTTTGATGGACGGCGGAATTGCCATAAAAGCACCCGTTTCTGGTATTGCAATGGGTTTGATTTCGGATGGCGAGCGAAACGTGGTTTTATCCGATATTTTGGGAGACGAAGACGCATTGGGCGATATGGATTTTAAAGTGACGGGGACAGAGCAAGGCATTACGGCCTGTCAGATGGACATCAAAATTGAGGGTTTGCCCTACGACCTTTTGGAAGAGGCATTGCAACAAGCCAAAGATGGACGCTTGCACATTCTAGCAGAAATGGCGAAAACGATTAGTGCGCCAAGAGCGGATTACAAAGATCATGCACCTAGAATTGTAGAAATTAAAGTAGATAAGAGCTTCATCGGTGCGATTATTGGACCTGGTGGAAAAGTGATTCAAGAAATTCAAGCAGAAACGGGCACGACCATCAACATAGAAGAAGTGGATGATAAAGGAGTTGTTAACATTGCAGCAAGTGATAAATCAGCGATAGATGCGGCTATGGCGAGAATCAAAAAGATTGCCTTCCGACCAGAGGTGGGAGATGTCTTTGATGCCGTTGTTGCGAGTATCAAACCCTATGGTGTCTTTGTTGATTTTGATGGCGGTGGCGGATTGCTGCACGTTTCCGAAATTTCGCATTCACGCATTGAGCGGGTAGAAGATGTCTTTAAAGAAGGCGATGAAGTGAAAGTGAAAATTGTTGGCGTAGATAAAAAGACTGGAAAAATGCGGCTATCTCGCAAGGCTTTGATGCCGCGTCCACCTAGGAAGGAAAGAAAAAATTAGGCTGATTGCTATTGGCAGTTGGCTCGCAAAGAGCGTTTTATCAGGACTTTAGCTTTAGAGAGCGAAAAAAAGCTAGACTAGATAAAGTCTAAAAGAGGACAAATACAAAGCCACTTTCGTTGTGTATCAATGAAAGTGGCTTTTTGGTAAGGGTACAATGACAAGCATCCGCATGAGGCTGACTGCTTGTCCTTTGAAGGCAAAAGGCATTCTTATATGATTAGATTTTTTCTGCGAAAAAACCCAATTTTCCTTTCAAAAGGGTACACACTTTTGATATTTTCCTTGTTTTCTCCCCCTCCAAAAGAATTTTCCGTCAAAAACTTTGTGCGATTAAATTTTTGAGGGACTCTAAATGATTTCATTTGGTCGAGTATCTTTAGAAAGATATCGCCAACCATTGAATTTCGTTTGTTTTCGTTTAAAAGGACGTCAGCCTCACGCCTCACGCCTGAGGCGGACACGGTAAGGCGGACACGGTGAGGCGGACAGGTCCGAGCCCATATGATTTGAAGATAAACGGGAGCTTCCATAAATAATGCTGACCAAATAAAATCATTCAGAACCTTTTAAGGCTTAGATAAAGTATGAAAATCAGCTTGTAAGAAAGCCCTTCTTGAGTGCATTAAATCGCTATCTGGAGTCATTTTTCTCTGCCTGATCACGCAGCATTCTAAAACGCAAGGCATCAACCAATAGACAAAGACCAGCATTAAAGACAATAAGGGAAAGCGTTCCAGCAGCTACCCAATTCCAAACAGGGACACCACTAGATTTATAAATACCTGCCTCTATGACCATACAAAGTCCTGCACTCACAATGATCAGACCAGAAACAGACTGCAACAACCAACGACGATGATACTGTTGTTTCATAGGATGTACGCTACAAATTTGATAACTGCTGTTTCAAGGTAGCCAGCGTCTGTGCACCCATGGCACGCCATTTGAGTTCGCCTTTTTGATAAATCATGGTAGTCGGAATGCTTCTTACCGCTAAATTATTGGACAAAGCTTGGTTTTTGTCCACATTAATTTTGATCACTTTGACTTGATCGCCTAGCTCTTGCTTTAGTTGCTGCACAACGGGCGAATAGCTTTTACAAGGCCCGCACCAATCGGCATAAAAATCAATCAAGACTGGTTTTTCGCTATTGATGATGGTGTGGAAATTTGATTTCTGACTCATCCTGTTTCTATTTTAGAGCTATAACAGCACTAAGGGGGAATTGGTTAGGAAAATGTATGCTATTCTTTTATACCAAAATCTTGAATTTTACCGATCAGGAAGCACAAATTCCCACTTTTCATTACATTTGTTGCCATTGCATCATATTTCAATTACTTGCAGCATTCATTCTCTAAGTAAATCGAAAGCTACTAAGCACTTAGTGATCTGTATGCTCAGGTGCATTGCAGGAAGTTATACGCTCAAAAATTTGAGAATAAACTAAAGACTAAACGAAAAATATGCTGACGGACATATTAAGAGGTTTGCTAGGGATTGCTATTTTGCTAGGCATTTGCTATGCGCTGAGTAAAAAACGCTCTGCAATTGATTGGCGATTGGTGGCAGCGGGCATTGGTTTACAAGCTATATTAGCTTTGCTCATTTTAGAAGTTCCTTTTCTGAATACTGCTTTTGATGCAATTGCAAAGGGTTTTCAGCAGGTGATTAACTTTACGGACGAAGGCTCAAAATTTTTGTTTGGTTCTTTGGTCGATGGCAAAGTTCTGGATGGAAACGTCAATTTTGGATTTGCCTTTCGCGTACTACCTACGATATTGTTTTTCTCTGCGCTCACCGCAGTACTTTATTATCTTGGCATTTTACAAAAAATCATCTACGGATTTGCTTGGCTGATGAAGCGCACCATGCGACTGACAGGCGCAGAAAGTTTAGCGATGGCAGCCAATGTTTTTATTGGTCAGACAGAAGCACCACTTATCGTTAAGCCCTTTCTGGAAAAAATGTCTCGCTCCGAACTCTTTGCACTGATGACAGGCGGTATGTCCACCATCGCGGGTAGTGTTTTCGCGATTTACGTCACTTTTTTGGGTGGTGGCGATCCTGACTCGGAAGTATTTTTTGCCAAACATTTATTGATTGCCTCTATTATTTCAGCACCCGCTGCGATTGTAGCGGCGAAGATGCTCATTCCAGAAACCGAAGAAAAATCAATGGAAGAAGAACTGAACGTGGAAGTAGATGCGGGCAACAATTTGCTGGATGCAATCTCCAGAGGCACAACCGATGGCTTGCGTTTGGCAGTCAATGTGGGAGCAATGCTATTGGTCTTCACCGCGCTGATTTATATGGTCAATTTCATGCTTATTAATGGTCCAGGTGAGTGGTTCAACTTGAATGAAAGCGTCGTCGCTGCCACCGATGGACGCTATGAGGGCTTTTCTTTCACTTATCTGATTAGTTGGTTGTTTGCGCCCTTTGCTTGGATTATCGGAGTACCGAATGATGATTTATTGATTATGGGGCAATTGCTAGGAAAAAAGACCGTCATCAACGAGTTTATTGCTTATGCAGATTTTGTCACACTGGATCAAGCAGGCATCGTTTTACAAAAAAAATCTAAAATCATCGCTACCTACGCGCTTTGCGGATTCGCTAATTTTGCTTCTATCGGCATCCAGATTGGTGGCATCGGTGCGATTGCTCCTGGCAGACGAAAGGACTTGACGGAGCTAGGAATGCTGGCACTTGTGGGTGGCACGATCGCTAGCTTATTGACTGCGGCGATCGCAGGGATGATTATTTGAATATAGGCGTGTACGAAGTCTTGAAATTTTTAACATTTAGTTCAAAGCAATGCTGAATAGAGCTTAAAAATCGTTCAACAAGTATGCTTAAGTTTTTTTCTTCGGACAGAAACACAAATTTTTCTTGATTTTTTAAAGAAAAATTAGGAAAAATTTGTGTTTCCGTCCATAGAGATTTGTTAGATATACTTGTTGAGAGGGCTCTAAATGATTTCATTTAGTCGAGTATCTCTAGAAAGATATCGCCAACTCAGGCGTGACGCCCATATGATTTGAAGATAAACGTGGGCTTCCATAAATAATGCTGACCAAATAAAATCATTCAGAACCAAAAGAAGGTATTCCATCTTTGAAAAACATAGTGTATAATGAGGAAATTTTTATTGCATAAAAATTTACCCCTTTGAGGTTTTCGGACGGAGGGAAAACACAAATAAAAAACTTGTTCACCCTTTGTGTTTTCAGTGATTTAGAACCAGATTGATAAGAGTCTTAATATAGAATTACTTATTAGGGCTGTACGAAGTCTTCTTACTTTAACTTCGACGCTCGCTTCGCTCGCGCCTCAGAAGGATTTTTAAGGGGCAAATCAGCCTAAAAGGCTGATTTGCCCCTTAAAACCCACCGTTTTTCGCCTCGCTTCGCTCGGCGAAAAACAAAAAATGGAACTTCGTACACGCCTAATTACTTATGTACGATTAAACAATAATTCACGGAAATTTCAGTTATTCAAATCGGAAATTCAAAGGGAATTAGGCTTGCAAAAACTATTTTGGAAAGATATGGTATTACAGATAAGGTAGAACTGGTTTTCAAAGAGGGATTTTTAATTCTAAACCAAGTTAAAAAAGTTCGGGAAGGATGGAACGCAGCCTTCAAAAAAATGGCAGAAAGAGGAGATGATGAATTATTGATTGAGGATGTTTTCGAAGACGAAAATTGGGAACTATGAAAATATCGCAATATGAAATCATTATTGTTAATTTATATTTAGGCGTATATGAAGTCTTGAAATTTTTAACATTTAGCTCAAAGCGATGCTGAATAGAGCTTAAAAATCGTTCAACAAGTATGCTCAAGTTTTTTTCTTCGTATGGAAACACAAATTTTTCCTGATTTTTCTTCAAAAAATCAAGAAAAATTTGTGTTTCCGTCCATATAGATTTATTAGACATACTTGTTGAGAGATTTTAGGAGCTTTATTCAGCTTCAATTTTTTTTATTAAAAACTTCGTACACGACTAATTTAGATTCTACTATTTTTCCTTTTTGACCTGCACCCAATTAAAACCTGCAAAACAAAAATTCATATTAAAAGTCTATGAAAAAACTAATCATACTTACTCTCTTGTCCATTTGGGGAGCTACTTTCGTAATTGCTCAACCCATCAATAAACCCACTTTGGAAAAAACGCTAGAGGAGGCAAAAAAACTGGAAGAAGCACGCGATTACATCCAAGCTTTGGAATGGTACGAAAAAGCTTATGATGAATCCGAGGATCGCGCTTTGCTTTATCCGATTGCGATGTTGAGCATCAAAGTACGCGACTATCGAAAAGCAGAGCGTCGTTTGCGTTCTATTTTGCGTAAAGATGAAGGTTTGTATGCCGATGCCAAATATTGGTATGGGAAAATGCTCAAAATGAACGGCAAATACGATGAAGCGATTCTAGAATTGCAGGATTTCATCATAGAAACTTCTGAACCTAAACTGAAAAAACGAGCGCAATTAGAACTCCTAGGCGCAGAAATGGGCAAAGAAATGCCGCCCGCTACGACCGTAGAAATAGAACATGCAGGCAAAAATGTGAATGACAAACAAGGGCAGTATTCTCCCGTTTTGGTGGGCAATGACAAAATGTACTATACTGGTTTCGATACTGATGATTTGATTGTGATAGATGAAGAAGCGGACGAATACCACGCCAAAATTTATCAAGTCACCAAATCAGATCGAGGTTGGGATAAACCTTCGGCATTGGATCAAAAAATCAATCGAACGGAATTTCACAACAGCAACGTCTATGTGACGCCCGATGGCAGTCGTATGTTTTTTACGCGTTCTTTGCTACTCGGCAATGATGTGGAGAAAAGCATGATTATGATGAGCGAAGGAGGCGGCGGCAGTTGGTCAGGCGCAGAAGAAGTGGCAGGCGTGAATGGCGATTACATTACAAAGCATCCAGCCGTTGGTGAATTGTTTGCAAGGGAAGTCCTCTTTTTTGTCTCTAACATGGACGGCGGAGAAGGTGGTTTTGATATTTATTATGCGACTAGAAATCCAGACGGTACTTATGCCGACCCCGTGAATCTAGGGCCGACTATCAATACGCCCGCGGACGAAGAAACGCCTTTCTATCGCGACGGAACGCTTTATTTTAGCACGGAAGGCTATCCAACTTTAGGTGGCTATGATGTCTTCTACAGTACTTGGGATGGCACCAAATGGAGTCAACCCGCCAACATGGGCAAAGGCTTCAATTCGAGTGTCGATGATCTCTATTTTAGTCTGGATGAAGAAGGCTATCGCGGCGTGCTGGTTTCCAATCGAGAAGGTACGCGTTCGGTGGGTTCTAGGACTTGTTGCAACGACATTTTTCAATTTGAAATCGCCAAAATTACCGCAGACATTGTCGTTGGTACATTCACAGACGAGAAAAAACCATTGATGGGCGCGAGTGTGACGCTGGTTGAATTGGATGCAAATGATCCCTACTCCCAAAGCAATGAAAAAGGCAATGTCTTCAACTTCCCATTGGGCATTGAAAGAACCTACAAAATAGTCGCCAATCATCCAGCATACTTCCCTGATTCTACGGAAATCACGACGGCAGATTTAGTAGAGTCAAAATCTTTTGAGCATCGTTTTTATTTAAAAAAGATGCCACCACCGCCGCCACCAGAACCTGAATTTGATACCATTTATAGCGA
>JBCCRX010000102.1:0-17074 GCA_039201015.1 Bacteroidota bacterium
AACGGGGGAGTTGGAGGGAGAAAAAAAGGTTTCTCAAAAACCTTTTTTTCTCCCTCGACCCTCACATGCCGCCGTCTTCGACGGCGGTGGAGGGGTTTTTGAAGCTCGAAAATCTACGATTTTCTCGCTTCTCAAAATTAAAACAAACTTAGTTTACAGTGTAATACTGCTTTCAAATCAATAAAATGATACAAATTATTATTATCAATGGACCCAACCTCAATTTGCTAGGAAAAAGGGAAACAAGTATTTATGGAACCAGCCGTTTTGAAGACTATTTTGAGACGCTCAAGATGCAGTTTAAGGACGTTGTTCAACTGACCTATTTTCAGAGTAATCACGAAGGAGTTCTTTTGGATAAGCTACACGAAGTTGGTTTTTCGTATGATGGAATTGTGCTGAATGGAGGTGCTTATACCCATACTTCTATCGCTATTGCAGACGCGATTGCAGCCATAAGCACGCCTGTGATAGAAGTTCATATCTCTAATGTATATGCAAGAGAAAGTTTTCGGCATCGTTCCTATTTTTCCGCGAATTGCAAAGGGGTCATCCTTGGTGTAGGATTGATGGGCTATGAATTGGCAGTACAAGCACTTCTTTCAGGCTCGGTTAGGCGCGGCAACTGGGTCTAGATCTAATAGACGTAGGCGGAATTTTCTACCCATCTTGTACACTTTGTGATCAAAAATTTTACGAATTGTATAGCCCAAAGCCAAAGCAGCAACCGCAGGTATTGCAATGAGGCGCGGTGTAATCCTGTAAAGCGATTGATTGAAGATGAAGTAATCTGCGATACCAAAAACTACCCATCCACCCGCAAAGGTATAAAGTTGCTTAGAAAGCGAGCGCGACCATTTTTGATCTTTAAAAGACTTAATTGCGCTAATTTTCTCTATACTCACCAAACGATCTGCCAGTACCAAATAACCCACGTCCGCCCGAATTTCCTCAATTACTGCTTCATACCAAATATCGTCGCCCTCTACTTGATAAACCAGTTCATCTCCTTCAAATAGCTTCTTGGTTTTCGCTGAAGATCGTTTTTCCAATTGTAGTACCCTTTGAGCAGATAAGAAGAAAGGTAGCAAACAACAGAGTAACAACAAATGCATTCTCATAATGTCAAGTATTTTTTTCTTTTTCATTCCCGATGGTCACGGAAAGTTAGTGCTTTTTTAAATTTTTTGAATTTTTGGAATACGATATGTAAAAATATTCATAATATTTTATACTCTGCTAGAAAGGCTCAAAAATGTACTTCAAATCTCATATATTACGCAGTTGTCTTACTTCAAGCTTATATTTAAAAACTCTTTTCTTTTATGAATTAGAGTTGTACGAAGTCTGTCAAAACTATGTTTTCTATTAGCATCTAGACCTGAAAAAGAAGGAAAAAATGGCATACGCCTTTGGGGTTTTCGGACGAAGAGAGCATTTCTTCTAATTTTTTCAGAAAAATCAGAAGAAATGCTTTCTCCGTCCAAAGAAACCCACTGAAAACACAAAGAAAAACAAGTTTTCTCTTTGTGTTTTCAGTGATTTAGAACTAGGCTGACAAGAGTCTTGAAGCAGAACTATTTATGAGTTATAAAAAATTATAATATCAATCGCTGATAGCTAAATAAATGATATTGGTTACGCCACAAGAATAAAACACCATTATAGATAAGGACGGATGATCGGAACGAATGGTTCGAGACAAAAAATGCGCCTCCAAATTGAAGACGCACTAAAGTCGAAAAACTGCTAATTGAAATTTTTGATCGCTCTAATTAATTGTTCACTCATACTACGCAAGTAGTACTTCAGGCTGACGCCCGACGATTCGTGAACAAGTGGTACTTTGTGTCACTTGTAATTTGTAATTTGGTGTTTTGCGTAAGTACTTGTGCATAATTAATCGAATGCTAGATATGTCATATTTGACTTTGATAAAAAGCTGGTTATTAAATAATTATGAGCTTGTTCTCAAAAACCAAAATATGACATATCTTAAAAATAAATCTGCGTGACCACTTAACATCAGTTGTTAATAAATCCTCTCCAACAATTTAGGAAGTAGGTAAAATATGAGCTACCCACTCCCTTAGGAACGACACACAAATAACCTCAAATTCTTGACTTCATCTTTACGCCTTAGGCGAACAGGTTTTGCGCTACTTTTCGTTAGAAAAAGTCTTATGTCCGCCTAAGGCGGATTGCGATTTTTCTGCCTCCATTAGCACAAAAATATCTTGTCAAGAACCTCTGTTTATTCATCCCTCCTTCCTTACAGGAAAAACCTTCAAAAAGGTACGCTCATTTGGATATATCAATATTTACACATAACTTTGAAGTGAATTTATCTTATTATTAACCAAAGTAATGTATAACACAATGAATACTCCTACCCGTATCCTATCTATATTCACTTTTTCGCTCTTTATTTTTTCTTTAAATTCCTGTAAAACGATTGGCAAAAATCTTCTCTTGAAACAGACTGGTCTAGAGATCATCGAAAAAAGCATTGCCCATGAAGTTGGTATTGAGTTTGACGGTCTGGGAAAGCTAATAGAAAATAGTGATTCTTCTCGGATGAACATTATTCTATTGCACGGTGTCAAGCGCAAAGAAGTAGATCACTTTAAACCACTTTGTAATGCCATTACCGAAGAACTAGGCTTTTTTCCTTATCAAGAACAAATGCTAGAAGGGAATAGTAAAATTCCAATTACGCTCAGGTCATATCGAAAAAAAGAGGAAAATCGAGTTAAAAAGATTGTCTTTTATGACATCAATTGGTCTGCCATCACAAAACCTTTGAAAGATGCTGTTGAAGATTATGATTTAGAAGATAATGATAAAACTGCGCTGTCTTCTTGGATTAAAAGGGACTATTTTGTGGATGTATTTGGAGATTTAGCAGCATACTTATCCGAAGATTACATCCGACAAGAATTGTACTTGGCACTGGAGGAGACGCTAGAAGACATAAGAAGCAAAAATGCTTACGAACGCCAAAAGGATATTGCGATGATTTCAGGAGGTTTTGGCAGCAAGATATTCTTTGATTTCTTGGATGCTCAGCGTACTGTATTATCTACTTGCAGACAGTCCTATGTTTTGGCCCAAAATTCATCTCCAATCATTTTTCAGGATGCTCCAAAAAAAGCCGCATTCATTGATGAAAGATTAGCAGCCATTCCAGATGGCATCAATGAAGGATTTATCAAGAAGAAGGTTCAAGCAGATTTAGAACAACATCTTGGAAGCAGTGAAATGGCGGCATTGGTAACTAATTTTGACCATCAGATACAAGATTGCAACAGTGTGTTGAAAAGATTATCCAAAGTTTATTTATTGTCAAATCATCTACCGTTTGTGAGTTTGTTTGAACTAAATGCTCAAACTATCAAATCAGAAAATACCCTACCTGACTTACTGTATCGTCGCATGCACCGTCTTTTAGAAAGTAGTGTTGAAGAGCCTTTAGAGATTATCTCCTTTTTCGACAATGATGACTTAATGGGTTATGAACTACCTCCTTCCCCCTTTTCAATGGTAAGAATAACAAACGTACAGATATCCAATGGACTAAAATGGAGTGTGGATGCAGAGGTCATCAGAAAAACCATACTGTCTGGCATGAATAATCCAGTTTTACAATCTTTTACAGATGATTATCTACAATTGAGTGGAAGACAAGACGTGATGTTGGGTGTGGCCAGACCCAGTGAACTTGCACAGCAGAATAAGGATATGATTAAGTATATCGCCCATGGCACTTTGTATAAAGCTGTGAGAGATAGTCAAGTCATTGTGCCACTACACGATAAGCTAAAAAAGCCTAGGAAAAGACAGCGATTTCTAAGAAAAAAGGAACGTCCTGGCACTTTTTCTCAATTCATTACCAGACGCTTTATCAATTACATCAGCAAACGGATTGATATAAGACCTATGGCTCCTTCTGACGAATACCTGAACACCAGCCCATTCAAAGGGATACAGAAAAGTGTGCAGCAATATGATACCACCAATGTAGTAGTTGTACACGGGATGCGTTCAAAGCATCCAAACTATTTTAATCCCTTAGCAGATGAATTGGCTTGTAGATTGAACTTTATCTCTCCGCCCATTGAGTCAAGCACAAGAACTATATTTATTAGCGATAGTGCTGCCATCGGTGGCAATCCTTTGGTAAGCACTCAAACCTACGTCGACTCAGAGGGTAAGTATTTGTGTTTTTATATCTATTACTGGTCACCCATTACAAAGGAAGCCAAAGCAGTATTGAGCAAATCATATCGGGGAAAAGAAAGCCCTAAGATTCCTGAGTTTTTGCAAGACAAAATTTTGCATGATGGATTTGGAGACGTAGCCTTGTCCATGAATGGATTTCAGTTTCCGACACAACAAGGGATGGATAGCCTTTTCAAATACTTGTCACAAGGTCTAAACACCAGTGATGACTCAGCAGAAAAACCTGACAATGTTTTCATGATTAGTGGTAGTTTGGGAAGTAAAATTTTGTATGATTACCTGGGAGATAGGATAGCTGCAAAAGACCAGGTTGTAAAAAAAGTATTGTCAAGAACCGATAAGCTCTTTATGATGTCCAACCAGCTCCCAATTATTGCACTGAAGGATTGGCAAAGCGATTGGAATCGTACTAATTATGGAGATAAGATTTTTGATAATTTGAAACTACAGGATTCTTTATCTTTGGAAATCGTCTCTTTTTATGATCCTAGTGATGTCTTAGGGTATCGCTTGAAAGCAATGTCCAAAGATTCTATTACAGTGAAACCAGTGCCCGTATATATTGCTAAGGGATTTTCTGTTTATTCTAAGTCCTCTCGAAATTGGACTGATAGGATTGTTAAAAAAATAGCGAGGGATTTACCTCGTGTAGATAAAGAAGAAAGGAGAGATAATAGCAATCAACTATCTGATTTGGAAAGGCAATTGAAAGAAATTGAAGCATTGCCAGAAAAAGAGCAAATTGCGTTGGGCTTTGATCGCTCAAGAATAGAAGCAGCTATTGACACCTTGAAGATTAGAGAGCGGACTTTTCGTAAGAACAATAAAAAGTATAGAGATAAATTTGAATCCAAAGTGGAGGAACTTAAGAAGATTGTTTTAGAAGAAGAATATGTCGAAATTAGAGGAAAACGAAAGAAAAAACTGAGAAAAAATTTGATCGTACGTCTTGATATCGCTCATGAAGGATGGAGTTCTAATGAGCAGGTAATACGGATGTTGTGTTTTGGTACAGACACTAAATTGTACCAAAATTTATGCCCTGAAAAAGAGTAAGTTGTAGTAAATTTTGGCTCTTTGGATAGAACAAGAAAATCGTACACTTTCTTGAAAAGTTAAATGGACAAAAAAGGCTTTGAACCCAATCAAGATTCAAAGCCTTTACAATCAATCGTGCTATCTCAATCATTATATTTAGCCAAACATCTTTCCAATTCCGCCTAGCTTATCTTTCAGCATATCTCCTGCAATGCTCCCCATATCAAATTTTGACATCAAGTCGCTTTTCTTCACTTCTTCATCACCACTCAGAAATTGACTAGCATTTTCCACGATAGAAGTCATACCTGTTCCAGCAACGATCGCTGACATGGATTCTGGTAAGCCCAATTTAGAGAGGATATTTTGCATCAACATTCCTTTCAATTTACCAAACAAGTCGTTGCTTTGAAGACTATCCCCTTTACTATTGAACATGCTGAGAATACCACCAATATTTCCTGCTTTTGCTTCATCCATCAAGCCCGTTTTCATGGTATCTTGAGCAATGGGTAAAACAGATTTCGCTTGGTCTAAATTAAGTCCTGTTTTTTCTGTTAGTGATCCAATGACGCTGCCGCCAATAGAATTAAATAGTTGATCTAACATAGGTCGTTTTTTATTTAAAATTTAAGTTAGAAGTAAAATTCAAAAAGTGAGCATACAGATGATCAGCATCACACCTTGATGGTCTGTATTACAACCTCTTGAATCTATTCTCTATATTAAGAGACAAATTTTGGTTCAACAAGTTTGTTGAAAATTTGCCTTACTCTTTTGATCTTTAAATCCTCAAAAGGTCACTTCAGTCTGAGTTCAGTATATAAATTAGTATCAGGCGTGAGCTTGATTTGATTGTTTTGCGTTCTTTAGTTCTACATTTAGACTCTTATCAGTCTGGTTCTAAATCACTGAAAACACAAAGGGGTAAAGCCGCTACCATAGAGCGTGAGAAAGTGAGAATATGAAACATTCACGCACTCACTTTTCACCAGTTCACTTTCAAAGTGATAGTACCAATGAAGTATTTTGCCCGTTTTGTACAAGAGTTAAGAATTGTAGATACTAAATAATAGCATTCTCATACCTTCAATTGTTTCTGATACACAGCTAAATATTTGGCAATATATTTCCCAATCACATCAAACTCTAGATTGATGGTATCTCTCGCTTGGATATCTTTGAAATTGGTGTGTTCATAAGTGTAAGGAATAATCGCTACCGAAAATTCATCTTCAACTGGATTGACCAGCGTCAGGCTCACTCCATTGATACAAATGGACCCCTTATCCACTAAGATGTGCTCTAGCGAAGGCGTATATTTGAATCTGTAATACCAACTTCCACCTGCTTCTTCCACTTCCAAACAAACCCCTGTCCCATCCACGTGTCCTTGTACCAAATGACCATCCAAACGAGCGTTGTTCTTCATCGCACGCTCTAAATTAACTTTTGTACCGATTTTCCACTTTCCTATATTACTACGCTCCAGTGTTTCTTGAATGGCAGTAACGACGTGAGTATCTGCTTCTTGCTGTACCACTGTAAGACAAACGCCATTATGCGCGACACTTTGGTCTATTTTGAGTTGATCGGAAATGTCAGATTGAATTCCAAAATGAACATTACTACCTTCTCGCTCTATCGTTTTTACGGTTCCTAATGCTTCTATAATTCCTGTAAACATGTAGTTTTACTTTTTATTGAAATGACAATTGTTTTCACTCCTACACAATTTTTAGTTCGTGTATCTATAATAGATGAGGCACTCCGAAAAGTAAAATGGTGTCCCATTTTTACTCCAAAGCAAAATTGGATTAAATGCAAATAACTGATTATCAAGCCTTTCATTTTGTCAAATTTTGAAAATTTCTGATTATAATGTAATTCGGTGGTTATTGAATGCTGCAATAGCGTTTCATAAGTGTTGAAGTCCCATATACTTCGCGCTGAGGCAGCAAAGAGAACTTCAGGCGGGAGAGAGGAATCGGCAGTTTTACCGCCGATTCATCTCTCCCGCCAAAAGGATTTTCGCGCCGAAGGCACGGAAAACAACTCAACTTACTGATTTTTAGAGACTTTTTTCTTTCACAGCAAAACCTTACAATCAGAAAAATTTGACAAACTGCCTCATTCCCTATTCAATCAATTCAGCGCAAAAAGCCTATTATTTTATCCAAACTTTCATCAACTATGCTTTCCATTGTAAAGGAAACTAAGCACTGGCTAATTATCAACAAAAGATCGGGCATGATCGTAGAGCAAAATCCTTATGAAAGTAGTGTGGAAGACTTGGTGCGAACCTACCTTTCTCAAAAATACAGCAACCCTTTTGTTGGTATCATACATCGTTTGGATCGAGTGACTTCGGGCGCACTGATTGTGGCAAAAAGGAAAAGTGCATTGCGTCGTCTGAATGAACAGTTTAGATTGGGCGCAGTTCAAAAAACATATTTAGCAGTAGTATTAAAAGTGCCGCCGAAAAAGCGTGATTTGCTCCAGCACTATTTAGTAAAGAAAGAAAGGAAAAAGCGGAGTGAAGTTTTTGAGCGTCCTGTAGAAAAAGGGAAGTTGGTATCCTTGGAATATGAACTAATAGGGCAGGTAAATGACTTATTTTTACTAAAGATTAAGCCTAAAACGGGAAAATTTCATCAAATTAGAGCACAGCTAGCAGCAATTGATTGCCCTATTATTGGAGATGAAAAATACGGCAGTACGCAAAAATATGAAGACTTGAAAATTGGATTGCACGCATACGAACTATGCTTTGATTATCCTGAAAACGAAATATGGAAGGCAGAGAAATGCGTAGCGAATTTACCGAAAGACGAATTATGGAACAACTTTTTGCTGCCAAATTGGCACTAAAAACGCTTAAACTGGTAGATATGCGCCATTATGTCCATTCACTTCATGCCTAGCAAGCAGGCTATTTTCCTTCTTAACCAACTTTAACAGTTCTTGGTGAGAGTGTAGCAGATTGTGGGTGACTTCGTACAACTGTTCAAAATTACTGACCAGAGCTTGTGTATTCTTATCTTTTATTTCGATGTTTTTGAGCTTAAAACAATGACAATTGTACAGACTGCTAGCTACCATTTGTAATTCCTCCGCTTTCTCTAAGTACTTTCCTAACTTCTCCTCTTCTAAATGCGCAAGGTGACCATTGCTATCATTATGTTTGGTAAGGCGTTTTTTGTTGGCGGTACTCAAATCCCTACCAGTCAAATCTTTTAGGGAAATTTTGAATAAATTCGCTATTTTAAGTAGATTGCACAGCTTAGGTTCCGCTATTCCCTTCTCATAAGAAGCAATGTTACCTCTATTCAGACCGACTCTAGTGGCTAGCTCTTCTTGGCTTAATCGACTATTTTTCCGTAAAAAGCGGATGTTTTGTGGCAAATAGATAGGAGGATTGTCAAGCATAATGTATCGCTTAATTTAGACGAACTGTTACCTTAGCTCGACGAACGAATAAATGAACTCGTTTAAATCGAACATGCACTAAACAACCTAAACTTGTCAATAGTTTTTGCAAATTTGCTTTTTTTAAAAGGAATAGAAGTGTCATAAGGGCAACATTTTTTAAAAACGTCTCTTTTATGCTTGATTTTTTTACACTTTAGGTGTATTTTTGTAAAAAAAATTTACAATTTGACTTATAAAAGATAAAATTCCAAAAAACTGGAACAATTTTTGATCTATTATATGAAGGAATGCAGCTATTGAACCATGCTTCTTTCAAGTTTTGCCAAGAAAACTGCGTTAGCAATTAAGTCCGACGTTAATATTTTTTTCAAAACTTGTTATGGACTTGTTTAATAAGACTGTATCATACAACGTTTTTCGTTAGCTAATCATCTTTAACTACTATTGTATAAATCTAAAAACGGATGAGCTAACTATCATTAAAATCATTTGACTATGACACTATCACTTCAAGGTCAGATTCATGACCAATTGCAGGGCATCAGTCAATCGCTTAGAGCTTTTTCATTAAAGCTGACAGGAAACAGTGTGGACGCGGAAGATTTATATCAAGATACGGCATTGAGAATTATCAACAATGCGGATAAATATAGGCCAAACACAAATTTCAAGGCGTGGGCGGTGACGATCATGCGAAATATTTTTATCAACAACTATCGCAAAAAAGTTCGCCGTGGAGTGCTGCTAGACCAGACGCCAAATAACTATTATATCAATTCTGGTGATTCTGTAGTGGACAATGACGGGGAACACAATGTGGCGTACAACGAGCTACTGAAGATGGTTGCGGCATTGCCAGACGATTTTCGTATCCCATTCTGGATGGCTTATGAAGGCTACAAATACGATGAAATCGCACAGCAGCTAGAAGCACCACTGGGTACTATAAAAAGCCGTATTTTCTTCGCGAGAAAGAAACTACAGCGCATGTACAACGAGCGGCACAAGGAGCGTGCTTAATTAATGGAATTTGACCATTTATGTTTTGAATAGGCTGTATTCGATTTAGGTTCGAGCCACGGCGATTTAGAGTATTTTAATTCAGCCTTTGTCCCATGCAAAAAAGTTAAAGCCAGCTTGATTGATTTCAAGCTGGCTTTTTTTATTATTGTATAGTGCGCTCTAATAGGATCAAAGGTATAAGCACTACATCATATCTAGCACAAACTGTGCCTCCTCACTCATCTTACTTTTATCCCAAGGCGGATCATAAACGACTCGCAAATCAATGTCTTCCACACCTTCCACACTCAGAATTTTTTCTTGCACTTCTAGCGGCAAAGAATCTGCTACGGGACACATTGGCGTGGTCAGTGTCATAACCAAATCGACGAATCCGTTTCCGCTAATTTCAATGTAATAGATCAATCCCAACTCGTAGATATCCACTGGAATCTCTGGATCATAGACGGTTTTGAGTTGTTCGATGATTTTTGCTTTTATCTTTTCTTTATCCATTTGATTCTTGTTTTTGTAGGTGTTTGCGAATATTGAAAATGGCACTCAATAGCAGCAATAAACCAGCAATTGCAATAATATAGCCAACCCTGTCTGATAAAAAGACATTGATTATTAAAAGAATGCCTGCTACCAAGTGCATTATACCGATGACCAGAAATTTTGAATTTTGTTTCATATTAAGATAAATAGTAGTGTTATCGAATCAATTCTATTGGTCTGTTTCTTTCTCGTCTTTTTTCACTCTCGTAGATTGGTAAAAATACACTGCTGCTGCCACTGCAAACAAAGCACTCGAAATGACAATCAAAGTGGAAGGCGTTCCTTCTGAGAAACTGGCAGACAACAGATTGAGTACGGCTGCCAGCAAGAACAACGAGCCTAATATAAGATACTGCTTTTTTTTCATAATAATCGACTGTGAGTGTTTTGCGTCTGACTACTGTACTATGTATAGGATAAAAAAGTACATTTTTATTTTTGGTGATTTGGTAAGTGCCAGTCACCGCATTACCAGTTAAACAAATTACCAAAATCACTAGAAATATATTTGTACCCTTTTAGGCCGAGCAGAGCGTATCTTGTCAGATATGTCCTTTTACTTATTTGTCCAATGGTTTATCTTTTGATTTATTATACCTAAAAAATTGCAAAATAAAATACATAGCAACCGCCGCCACCAAAGCACTCGCAAGCATCACCAATTTAGCAGAAGTGCCACTTATAGAAAGCCCTATTGCAGAAATCACAAAAGCCACCACTAACAGCAGAAGACCATACACCAGCGATTTCTTATCCGAAGGATTCATATTTGTTTTTTAGGATTGTGCCAAAGCCAATCCGTATAATTTCATTTGTTTCACCATGCTCACTAGACCATTGGAACGAGTAGGAGAAAGGTGCTCTTTCAGCCCAATTTTATCAATGAAGTACAAATCTGCTTCCGCTAGTTGTTGTGCTTCTTGGTTGGATAATACTCGAATCAGCAAGGCAATAATTCCTTTCGTAATCACCGCATCGCTATCTGCGGTGAACTGTACTTTATTGTTTTCTTCTTTTGCATGTAGCCATACACGACTTTGACAGCCTTTTATCAAATGGTCTTCGTCTTTATAATGTTCTGCTATCAAAGGCAGTTGCTTACCCAAACTGATCAGGTATTCGTAGCGATCCATCCAGTCATCGAAAAATTCAAATTCTTCGACGATTTCGTCTTGTATTTCGTTAATTGTCATTCTTCTTTATCTATTTCTGTTGCGTCTTTTTCTAAGTCTTCGAAGTATAGTTTTGTTTGTTCAAGGAATTTCTGTGCATATTCAACAGACTTTTCAGCGATCGCTGGTGAAGTACTGGCTTCGTATGTCTAGTAAATAGTTTCAACTATTGCAACGCTTGCCAATAACCACCTTTTTTACCGCCGATACGTTTAAGTCGTTTTTCCTCTTTAAGCCTTTGGATATTTCGCTCAATGGTTCGTTCTGTAACACCTATCCGTTCAGAAATTTCGGGAATCGTTATATTTTTGTTTTCTTTTATTAGAACAATGATTTTTCCCGACATTTTTCCCGACATTTTTCCCGACATTTTTCCCGACATTTTTCCCGACATTTTTTCTGGAGCTTTTTTGAATACGATTTCAAAGCCTCCAAATTCGTTGGAAAAAACGGGTGCAGGAATATTAGCGGCTTTGCAGTCTTCTACCATTTTTGTCGTACCTCTTCCCCAGGCTTCTATTAGACCTGCCCTGAAAAGTGTAGTCGCTACATCAGGATTAAAGGGCAGTGAGGGATGCGGTACGAATAACTTTTGTATTGTAAGGGGTTTTGGTAACTGCCCTGCATTCCAAATGGAAATATGGTCGTCATATACTTTTATCTGAATAGGGTTTCCAGAACTGTAATCTTTATGCGCCACTGCATTTAGAACAGCTTCTCGTAATGCAGACTCAGGATAAGCATATTCTTCTATTCTACTAATGCCTTGATAACGAATTTGTGCTTCAAGATACTTTGAAAGTAATAAATCCATCGTCTGCTCCACTTGCTCAAACAAATGTCCATGTATTTCATCCTGAAATCGTAGATCGGTTTCCGTACGAAAATACCCAATTTTGATGTACGCTCCCGTAAAAAATACCTCTGGATCAGGATGAAAAAGCAGAACGGCAGCTCTTTTTAAATAAATACTTTCGTTTAAACGTAGTTGTTCGATAAGCGTCTTTGAGTTTTGTTCTAAAGTAGCTTCGTCTAAACGTTTAGTTCGTATTGCCTGCTGTTTGAAATAAGAAAAGGCTGCGTTACTTAAATCTTGAATGCTCGCACGCGGCACAGGCACACTGTCCCAATGTTTGCCTTGCTTTCGTAATAGAAATTGATTTAAGGCTGCACCTTTTAGCTCTTGCTTTGTACTACCTGAACGATAGTGAAATTGTCCTTTGTAATTAACAGGAAAAGGATAAGATTCTACTTCAATAGAAATCCATTTTTTACCATTAGTTTTTTTAAGATTGACACTCGTTACTATACCTAGAACATCTCTTATTTTATTAGGTAAATCCTCTATCAATTTTTGAGCATTATCAATACCAACTACCTCACCTTTATCATTTTT
The DNA here is from genome assembly GCA_039201015.1 of Bacteroidota bacterium. Lineage (GTDB taxonomy): Bacteria > Bacteroidota > Bacteroidia > Chitinophagales > Saprospiraceae > JAAUTG01. The sequence goes on from JBCCRX010000102.1 coordinate 12,841, forward strand.
TCCTATTTCTAGCTTACCGCCCTCTGCATTAGCAAAGCCACATATCCACTTCAAATACTCGTCCCTCCACGTTACTTTCCATTCTATACTTTGGTTTTCCATCATCATACTTAGCGCTATTTTAGAATCGAAACTGCTCTTATAACTCCCTCCACCAATTTATCCACTTCTTCCTTCGTGTTGTAAGCCGCAAAAGAAGCCCGCACCGTACCAGGAATGCCGTAGCGATCCATCAACGGTTGCGTGCAGTGGTGACCCGTGCGCACGGCGATGCCTTGTTTGTCTAAGATCGTTCCCAAATCGTAGGGATGAATATCATCTACCAAGAAAGAAACGACGCTTGCCTTATTTTCGGCGCGACCAATGATGCGCAAACCTTCAATTTTAGAAAGTTCCGAAGTGGCGTAAGCGAGTAATTCTGCTTCGTGCTGAGCGATGTTCTCTTGCCCAATTGCTTCTACAAAATCTATGGCTGCACCCAAAGCGACTGAGCCTGCAATATTGGGTGTTCCTGCCTCAAATTTATAGGGCAGTTCATTGTAAGTCGTCTTTTCAAAACTCACCGTTGCGATCATTTCGCCACCACCTTGATAAGGCGGCATCAAATCCAACCATTTTCGCTTGCCATAAAGCACGCCCATGCCTGTCGGTCCATACACTTTATGCGCAGAAAAAGCATAAAAATCAGCATCCAATGCTTGCACATCTATTTTGACGTGTGGTGTGGCTTGCGCGCCGTCTATCAAAACGGGAATATCTTTGGCGTGTGCTTTTTCAATGATCGCTGCTATCGGATTGATCGTACCAAGTGTGTTAGAAACGTGTACGACGGAAACGATTTTGGTACGTTCGTTCAGTAATTTTTCGTATTCTTCTAGCAATATTTCGCCCTCTTCGTTGATTGGGATGACTTTCAGCTTTGCGCCCGTTTGCTCGCAGACCATTTGCCAAGGAACAATATTAGAATGATGCTCCATAGTGGAAACGACCACTTCATCGCCTGCTTTTAGGAAGTGTCGCCCGAAGGAAGAAGCCACCAAATTGATGCTATCCGTTGTGCCTTTCGTGAAAATGATTTCATCCGTAGAATCTGCATTCAAAAAGCGACGCACTTTTTCTCTGCCTGCTTCAAAAGCGTCCGTTGCTTCTTGGCTCAATCCATAAACACCACGATGCACATTGGCGTGTTGGTGCTCATAGTAGTGCTCCAAAGCTTTCACCACGACATCGGGTTTTTGACTGGAAGCGGCATTGTCTAAAAAGACGATTGGCTTGCCGTTCATTTCGCGCTCCAGAAGTGGAAACTGCTTTCTAATTTTCTGTATATCAATGGTTTGCAATGTATCTGCTTTCATAACTCTTTTCTTCTATAATCTGACAGTGATACTCTCTGAATAGCTAATTTCAGGCGCGAAAACTCGTTCTATTTCGCCTGTCTGTTCATTTACAATATCCGCAAATGCGCCCTTAATCTTTTTCAGAAATTGTTCTCGTTCTCTTTTGTATTGCTTAATTTCCTCCAATTCTTCTTTCATTCTATTCCAAAGCGGATCATTGGAATAGTCGTATTTTCTTCTCGCCGAAACACTCAAGCGAGCGTTGCCAAAGTTGAATTTTTCGATTTGTTGCTGCCTTGCTTGTTGGATCGTCGCTTTTTTGAGGGTTTTGATCAAAGTCTGCAAATAGGTGTCGTAACGTTTGAATTCAATGTAGATTTTTAGTAAGTCATAGCTCTCATTGTCCGTAATTTGGGCAGCGTCTTCTATCGCCAATTCTTCAATTTCCTCTTTGCTCAATACTCGATCAATTTCCCCTATTGATTTGACGATTTTGGACATGCTTATTGTGTTGAAGGTGATTCATTCGGCTACGAAAACCTGAGGATAATTTCGGGTTGAATGCCGTCAACATAAGGATTCCGTTGCTGGTTTCCCCCGATCCGCCTTAGACGGAGAGAAATCCGTATGAGACGAAATATTTCTCCGCCTCAGGCGGACTAGGGGATGAAAGAACGCTATTTTCTTAAGTTTACAGCATTTAAGTTCAAGTTACTTGCTAAACTACATAACTCGTCTATTACAAATTTTCTGATGCTAAGGTATTGAAAATCTGCGCTCTATTTCTCCTTCAAGCCTTTACTATTTTCATCAATAAGATGCAGATTGGATCGCACAAATTCTATTTCTTCCAAACTCATAGCCGTTGCTTGTGAGATTGTATTGTCATCCAGATTCAAGGTCATCATTCTTTTTGCAATTTTAAATCTTTCTGCTTCGAGTTCTAAAATAATAACCTTTCGCTTTCCTACTTCAATCTTGGCTTGCTCCCATTCTTCTGGGCTAATATTTTCGTAACTTCCAATTTCCTTTGCACGTTTGATGCCCTCATTCTCTGTATTGATCTTAGGATTTTCAGGATTGTAAATACTTTCATAAATCAAATCTAGCCAATCTCTATAATTTTGTGGCGTATCTTCACTTTTGTAATTTGGATTCAAATAGATTAACTCGTGATTGAACAGCTTTCTTTCTATCCCTTCTAAGTTTTTCGGGTTGAGATTAGAAATTAAGACCTCGTCATTATAAAATTGTCTAGTTTTTGAATTTAGTTTATAAGGTGCAGTCATTATGACTATTGTATAAACAGTTTTTTCTACAGAATAGTCACCCGAACTTCTTTGCTGTTCTGTAATAGCTTTTAAGTGATAGTGCAGAAAGCGATCAAAATTATGATCGTATTCCACTTTTTGAATCTCAATGACTACTCTTTTTTGATGATCTTCTGCAAAAATGTCATACTTAAAATTGATGTTACCCACTTTGGGTTGAAAGGACTTTTCCGTTTCTATACTATCAGGTTCTACTTCGATCCCAACAATGTCTTTCACAAAAGCCTTAAACACAGCACGATCTGTGAATACTTTCTTGAAAAAAACCTCATTATCTAAAGGAGCAAGCACCATAATTTTACACTTTATCCCAACTTCTCCTCAATCTTCGCCAATACTCTTTCCCGTACCGCCTTCAATTTCATGGCTTCAATCACTTCTCCCACGAAAGCACGCTGCAATAGATTCTTAGCTTTTGCTTCTGGAATCCCACGACTCTTTAAATAAAAAATAGAACCCTCATCCAATTGCCCAATCGTTGCGCCGTGGCTACAACGCACATCATCCGCATAGATTTCCAGTTGTGGTTTGGCGTCCATCACAGCGGTTTTGGAAAGTACCAAACTACTATTTTGCTGAAAGGCATTTGTTTTTTGAGCATCTTGGCGCACCAAAACTTTACCGTTGAAAACTCCTCTGGCTCGGTCGGTCAGGATGCCTTTATAAAGCTCATTACTCACACAATGTGGCATTGCGTGATCCATAAATGTCTGATTGTCAATGTGCTGACGATCATCGCCTAAGTAAGCACAATACATATTGGTTTCCGTACCAGAAGCCAGCAGTTCCGTGCTTAGATTATTTCTAACCATTCGTCCACCTAAATCCACGGCATAGGTACTGAACACGCTATCTCTGCCTTGTCGAACAATGGTATTATTAACTTGGAAGGCTTCTTTGTTCTCGAATTGTAAGCGATAATAGCTGACTTGCGCATTGTCCGCTACATCAATCCAGTGCGCAGCATTATTGAAATAGCTGCCTGTCTCGCTGGTGCTTTGAAAACTTTCAATAACTGTTAAATTACTGCTTTTGCCTGCCCAAAGAAAAAACTGTGGATGACTAAAATGGGCTTCTTCACTGGGCGCGCTTAAGTGCAACAAATGAATGGGACGATCGAAAGTGGTGTTTTTTTCGATCTTGATAAAAAAACCATTATCCGCAAATGCCAGATTCATCGGTATAAAGGCATTTTTATCTGTGCCTCCCTTTTGTGCGATTTGCTCTTCGACCCAAGCTTTGTTTTCTTCCTTTTCCAGTGCTTCGTCTAGGCTTTGAATATGCAACGCAGCAGGGAGTTCTCCAATCTTTGATAGCTTTTCATTCAAGATACCATTTACGAAGACCAGACGAACCGCATTCAATGCTGGAAAGGTGAAGTCTGCAATGCTCTCCTCTTGTAAATCGAGCGCAGTCGCTGCTCGATATTTGTTTTGAATGATCCGTTTGACGCTGGTGTATTTCCAATCTTCATCTCGTGTCGTCGGAAAATCCGCTGCCTCAAATTGCTCGAAGCCCGCTCTACGGAAATGCGCAATGGGATGATTGCCATGTCCATTCAAACCC
>JBCCRX010000103.1:0-17058 GCA_039201015.1 Bacteroidota bacterium
ATTAGGACACTATCAGGTTATTATGGAAATTAGTATATAGCTTGATTTCACAAATTTAATTATATCAAAGATACATAAAACACGTCAAAACAGAGTTAACTTATTGATTATCAGATATTTAATTTTTTGTAAAAATCGTGTTTCAAAAATTAAAACATACTCTTAGAGGTTTAAAAATTTCGGAAATCTTCAATCTTATTCCCCAGTTTTTACAAGAAGGGGAATAATTTATATATTTGCGCGCTACAAAAACCGAATGGAATTTACTCTTCTCTTTTTTTATCCAAGATAAGTGAAAAGATTCGACAAGTCTATCTATTCGCTCAACCTCAATCTTTAAAATTAAAATGATTTGCGGAAGGCATATTCCTTTTTCTTTTATGATTGAAAATACCAGCTACCTTTCTTTTCAGATAAGTTTGTCAAAAATTCCCAATTCAAAGACTGAGTTCGTTCTGGTCAGACTGATGAACGATACTCCAAACATAAGGTATTTTGGCTTTAATCAAATCTATTTCGGGCATAAGAGGCACAATCGGTGGCAAAGTGGGCGATAATCTAACGCCTCAAGACATCGTCGAATGCACGGCGGCTTTTGGGGCTTGGACTTTAAAAAAGACCAATAATCCTAAGATCGTCGTCGGTCGAGATGCCCGTATCTCTGGTGAGTTAGTTAGTAATTTAGTTGTCAGTACTCTGAGAATGTTGGGCATTACAGTCATTGATCTTGGATTTTCAACTACCCCCACAGTTGAAGTCGCCGTTCCTTTAGAAGCAGCAGGCGCAGGTATCATTCTCACGGCTAGCCATAATCCAAAGCAATGGAATGCACTCAAATTTTTGAATGAAAAGGGGGCGTTTATTTCGGGAAAAGACGGTGAAGAAGTGCTAGGTCTGATTGGCAAAGGAAAAATCAAATATGCCACAGTCGATCAATTGGGCGATTACGAAAAGCGAGACGATTATATCAAAAAGCACATTGATCTGATTCTTGATTTACCATTAGTGAATGTGGATGCCATCAAAGCAAAAGCCTATAAAATAGTAGTGGATGCTGTGAACTCTACGGGTGCGCTTTCGATTCCTCCGCTGCTGGAAAGATTGGGTTGCGAAGTGATTCTAATTAATGATAGTATGGACGGGCATTTTGCACACAATCCAGAACCACTGCCCAAACACTTACGGGAATTGAGTAAAAAAGTGTTAGCAGAACGTGCGGATTTGGGCATTGCTATTGATCCAGATGTAGATCGCTTGGCATTTATGCAAGAAAGTGGTGTCGCTTTTGGGGAAGAATATACGCTGGTTGCTGTAGCAGATTATGTCTTAAAACACAAGCCAGGAAGTACGGTCTCCAATCTTTCTTCTACGCGCGCCTTGCGTGATGTTACTCAAAAACATGGACAGACTTATTATGCTGCTGCGGTAGGAGAAGTGAACGTGGTGGCGAAGATGAAGGAAACCAAGTCACCGATCGGTGGCGAAGGAAATGGCGGTATCATTTATCCAGAATTGCATTACGGGCGAGATGCTTTAGTAGGTATTGCCCTTTTTCTTTCCCACTTGGCTACGAGCGATCTTTCCGTTTCTCGTTTGCGACAAAGCTATCCAAATTATCACATCGTTAAAAACAAGATCAATTTAACACCTGAAATCAATATTGAGGCCTTGCTTTCAAAACTAGAGCAGAAGTATAAGAACCACGATCTCAATACCATTGATGGCTTAAAAATTGATTTGGAAGCAGGTTGGATTCATTTGCGTAAATCGAATACGGAACCCATAATTCGGATTTACACGGAAGGAGCATCTAAAGTAACTGCCGAAAATTTAGCCAAGAAAATAATGGAGGATATGATGGAGATTATTCGGGGCTAAACGCCAACAGCCAACAGCAAGCCGCTACTCCTTCACCTCCTGCATCTGTCGAATCTGCGACAGCAATATTTTCTTAGGCGTAATTGGAATGGCTTTCATCATGATCTTTTGCGCAAAAGTCAAACCCGCTAGCACATCTAATTTCCCAGACATCATACCTTCGTAGCCTGCTTCCGCAACTTCCCTTGCACTTGACGCATTTTCAAATAATTCCGTTTTATCCATGCCAGAAACCTTGCCGAAATCAGTCTCTGTTGCCCCTGGCAAGAGTGCGGTCACAGTAATGTTGGTGTCATGCAATTCTTCTGCGATGGCATTGCTGAAAGAAGTGACGTAGGCTTTTGTGGCGTAGTAAACGGCTTGCAATGGGCCAGGCAAAAGACTTGCCGTAGAGGATACATTTAGAATTTTTCCGCTATTTCTAGCCACAAAATCGGGTAAGAAATAGCGCGTCAGTGCCGTCAATGCAATAATGTTCAACTGAATCATGGAAAGGTCTTTCTCCCATTCCCTTTCGTGAAATTTGCCAATGCCCCCAAAGCCTGCATTATTGACCAAATAATCAATCTGAATATTGTTTTGCTTTATGGCTTCATATACTTCCTTTGAGGCGTGCTCTTTCGTCAAATCCTTTACAATGACGTGGACGCTCACGCCGTGTTTTTGTTCTAGTTTTTCTTTTAGACCTTTTAGTTTGCCTTCGCTTCTTGCTACAACGACTAAATGATCGCCATTTTCGGCATGAATGTGGGCAAGTTCTTCTCCGATGCCACTAGAAGCACCTGTTATTAATGCTGTTTTACTCATAAAAAAAGTTTATTTTAACCGCAGGCTTGTGCAGAGATTTTTTCGCAAAGTTGCGCTAAGTGTTTAGTGCAGCACTATTTTATTCTTCTCTGTACAAGTACAAGTACACTGTAAACTAAGTTTGTTTTAATTTTAAGCTTCAAAAAATCTATCTGCCGCCGTTGAAGACGGCTGCGAACAAGGGTTGAGGGAGAAAAAAGGGTTTTTCTAAAACCCTTTTTTCTCCCTCAAATTCCCCTATTTAAAATACAAATAAACCTAATTTACAGTATAATAAGTCTGCGGACAATTTGTATATCAATAGTAACAGCAAACTATCTTTGAGCGTTTGATTTTTTCAATTAATTACTCTACCACTCGCAATACGCCCCTCATTAATTCGGCATGTCCAGGAAAAGTGCACACAAATTGGTATGCACCAGGTTCTTCGGGTGCATAAAAGTAAATCGTTTCGGAAGTGCCTGGTTGTAGCAGCCCTGTATGGTATAAAACATTATCTGAATTAGGAACGTACTCCATTTTCTGACCTTTCAGACCCAGTGCCAAAGCCGCTTTCCCGATAGCGTTGGCTGTGCCTGGCTTCACGACTACTAAATTATGAATCATATCATCGCGATTAACGAAAGTCCATTTAATGCGACTGCCTGCTTTTACCGTCATATCTGTTCGATCGTATTGCAAACCAGGCTTCGTACCCAACGTAATCGGAACATCTACTTTATCCCAAGCCGCAGGACGTTTGTTAATGCGTTTGCCGACGAGTTTGACTTTGTCGCTAGTCGCTTTTGAAGCTGTCGCTGTGTTGCCGCCCGCTTTGGCATCAAGAGAAACGAGCTCTGCGCTGTCATTCATACTCGCCATTGCACCGTGGTTGTGTTGCATCGCGCTCATATCGGGTTTGGGACGCTCTGGTAAATTTAACTTAGTGCCTTCTGGTGTATTATTCAAAGTATAATACGCGAAATCATGCAAAAGTGGAAAGCCGTCGGCATAGTTCCGAACCCCCGTTGCTTTGATTTCGTAGATGTATTTTTCGCGCATCGTCTCGTCTAGTACGATTCGCGCTTTTTTTCCGTCTTTGCTCACTTCTACGCCGCGTATCCATTCAGAGCGATCATTGACAATCGGGCTTCCATATACAGGATGATATTTGTAGATGAAACTGGTGACTTCGTAATTGTCAGGATTGCTGGCGGTGGTTTTATCCACAGGTTGCGTAAACTCAATTTCAAAACCATCAGGCTTGGCTTTTATGGTCTTCATTTCAAAAGGCGTCTTACCCGTCCAGACCAATCTTTGTAAACCTTGATTTTTATCGCCTAGAGAACCCCAACCACGATTGGTCTGCCCCAAGAACATAGAGCCGTCTTTGCCCCAAGCAATTCTTAAAATGCCAGACTGAAATTTTTCTCTAAAAGGAAAAACAACGCCTTGATATTCGCCTTTCACTTTTTCCATGTCCACGCGCATCAATTTGGCTTGCCCTTGATCGCCAATAAAAACTTGCCCCGTGAATGGTCCGAAAGCACCGCCCGTTTGATCTTCCACCATTTCTGCAAGCGAGATACCTAGAATGCCGTGTGGCAACCAAACTGCGGGCAACTTCACTTGTGGTATCTTTTCAGCAACTTCGTAAAGCGGCTGCGGTACTTCGTCTTCGATATTTTCTGGTTTGATCGCTTCTCCTGGAGGAGAGAAACGCGGATCGGCTACAGCGTATAGTTCTTCATCCGTTAGGGAAATTGGACTACCCTCTAAATTCGTCCATTCCAAACCAGCAGGATGTCCTGTAAAATCTCCTTTTTCTACATGCACGATGCCACCCGAGCCAATCCAGTCCCCTTGATTGTCGGCATAGAAAAATTCATCGTACAGAATACCCATACCAGCAGGCGAACGCATACCCGTTGCGAAAGGAGTCATCTCGCCTTCGGGCGTAATTTTCATCGTCCAACCGCGCCAAGGCACTCTGCTTTCGCCACGCCACCATTCTCTATCTCCAAAAGCAACATTGGAAGTTACGATAAAATTGCCTTCAGTATCAATTTTTGGACCATAAGAATATTCGTGATAGTGTCCCGAAAGTGGCCAGACATAAACGGCTTCGTATTCATCCGCGTAGCCGTCGCCATTGTTGTCTTTCAGGCGTGTCAATTCCCCTCTTTGCGCACAAATCAGGTCGCCGTCCAGATAATTTAAGCCCAAGATTTCGTGCAGTCCACTTGCAAACAAACGATAGCGTGGACTGTCGCCATTTTCCATATACGGATTGTCAATAATATAGACATCGCCTCGTCGAGTACTCACCGCCAAACTACCATTGGGCAAAGTACAAACGCCTCCCGCTTCTATCAAAATATCTTCTGGCACGGGTAAGGTGATGATTTTGTAATAGTCGTCTTCGCTCGGAGGAATAGCCGCTTCTTGTGCAAGAAGAAAAGGGCTATTTGCGAGCAAAGCAATCAAAAATAGTGTGATTGTTTTATGAAAGATTTTCATGATTTATATTTGAATTAGTCACTTACAGGTTGTTGTTTATTGTCGATTTGAGTAGGATTGTCGAGTGTGTTTTTAACCGCAGAGGTACGCAAAGCATACTTAGTGTAACTCAGCGGTTAATCTCTTCTCTTTCTACCAAAGAATCGCATACTCCAATGTTCCTGCTCCTTTGATGGGTGCGAGTAATGCTTTTCGGTTGCCTTCTAAGGTTTCTATTTTGGTAGCAGCCGAAGTGCGGACGTAATATCGTTCATCTACCAAAAACGTATTGTCATCTACTTTAGAAAGCGATTCGCCTTCCGCAATTGCGAAAAGTAATTCTCCTTTTGCCTGACCTTTCATCTCCAACTGGCGCGTGATGGACTTGCGATCTTCCTGTGCACTGAGCCGATCTGCAATTGTCAAACCATAGGCTTCGTAATGAAAAGTAGGACGGTTGTCCTCGTCCACTGTATAAGAACGATATCGGTAATCTTTTGCCCCAAATTCTTTCGTAAAGCTTCCGTCATTCTGGCGTTTCATCACTTGTACATTGGGCGTCAAGGGAACAACTACTCCTCGCGCAACCGAAACACCATTGCCTCGATTGTACCACATGGGCGTCATGTCCAAGAAGTTGCCGCGCCAAACTTGCACCAAACTTCCTTGATTGAGATCGAAAGTGTAGTGTAGTCCCGTTCGGTCGCCCACATTGATGGCATTGGTGATTTTTTTAGCTTTTTTCATGTGTGGCATTTGGAAGTCCACAAAACTTCTGAGCAATCGCGCTTGATTGCCCGAATACTCGTAAATGGGATCGGTAGGCTTACTAATCAAAGCAGAACTCTCATAGTGTAGGTTCTCAGAGCGGAAATCTTTGCCTTCTACTTTCAGTGCGAGTTGTGCTTGTCGCCACACCTCTGTTTTGGAATAGCTCAAACGAAATGGAATGCTACCCTTTGGCAAACTTTTTAATTTTGACTCTGTTCTGCTGTATATGTTGAGTAGGGATACGCCGTCCACCCACAACTGCGCGTTGCCTTGAGCAGATAGTTCGAAAAGGTAATCGCCCGCCACAGGTACTTCCAATTGTCCTTCGTATAGGATCGAAAATTCATTGTCGGCTCTCGCTACATTCCAAGTAATGCGATCGTCCTTTCCTTCCATATCTGGCTTCACCTGACTCCAATCTTCTATCACTTCGGCACTGCGCACTACCTGATATTTCAAGTCTTTTATCTGCGCAGGGCTACCGCTGAAATTGCGGTATTTGAAATTGCGGAAAGCGACCGCACCGTGATCGCCTTGTATGACAATTGGTCCGAGTGCCGATTCATTTCCGTCACCCACATAAGGGCCGCGTGTTGGTCCAGTTAATTCCACATTTTGGTGAATGGTAACGTCGTTTAATTCGACATAAATAATGCGCGCATTTTTTATTTTCTTTCCTTGTGCATTAAAGCGTGGAGCTTGGAAAGAAATGCGCATTTTTTGCCAAAGTCCAGGTGCTTTCGCAGCATTGAGCAGTGGTGCGGTGCCTTCAAAACCCTTTTGTCCGTCGGCTTTGCTTTTATCCCAACGCTGATAAATGCCTCCAATATCGGCAAAGCTCGGTCGTCTTTTTCCCCAACTATCCAGTAATTGGATTTCATAACGTCCTTGCAGATACAAGCCCGAATTGCTGCCAGCAGGCATCATCACTTCGAACTCCAAATCAATGTCGCCGTGTTCAAACTTGGTGAAGAGTTGCGCTTTGCTTTTGTCGTCGGGTTGATTGAGTAGAATGCCCGTTCCTGCTTTAGTCTTGAGGCTTTTTTCTTTCTTCATCGACGCCTGAACTTCCCCTACTATTTTCCAGTTGGATTGCGTAGCTTGAAAGGCAGATAGATCGTCAAAAGAAAGTTTTGTCATAGAAAATTGCGCCTCAATCCTCGTACTGATAATAAGTCCAAGGCATAAAAATCCGATTAAAAAATATTTATTCATTTTATAATTCATAAGCTGATTTCAGATTTTGAAAAAAGATAGCTTGTCGCTTGTTTAAGAGATTGAATTGTTAAACTGACTCCAAATACCATAGCTCCGCAAGTAAAAAATTCATGATTTTAGGGAGTAGGTAAAATATAAGCTACCCACTTTGCAGCTTTATTTTGCCCTTCTGCTGCCTTGGAAAAATACGCATTATGCTACGGCATAAGTCCGTTTTTTCCGCCTTGCATAAGAACAAACTAAAACTACCATTTTGGGTATCTTAATTTATTACCTACTCTCTTAAAGCTTTAATCTCAAAAAAGCCAAGAAGTTTTGGGTTATTTGGGATTCATTTGCGAAAGTATGGGAATTTTAAATCAACGGAAGAAATTCTCAATTTAAAATGTTTTTTGGTGCAGAAGATGATATATTCGGCTCTAAATGATTTCATTTGGTCGAGTATCTTTAGAAAGATATCGCCAACTATTAAATTTCGTTTGTTTTCGTTTAGAAGGACGTCGAGTCCTTCCAAACGAATCAAGGTTTTTTAAAGGTAGAAGCGGCGAAACTCGCCGCTTCTACCTTTAAAAACCTTGATCAAATCATATGGGCTCGACTTGTCCGCCTCAGGCGTGACGCCCATATGATTTGAAGATAAACGTGAGCTTCCATAAATAATGCTGACCAAATGAAATCATTCAGAACCATATATTCCAAGTTCATTACTGCAAAATACAGATAAATTTTTGACGAGCCAATTTCGAGTAGCATTCAGCCAGTCGTTTTTACTAAAAAATGGAAATTTGGTGGCTATCATTAAGATCATTCCTGAACTAGTCAATTACTAAGAACAAGACAAGTAATATGGGTTATCTATGGTTTTAGTTCTACGTATTGCTCAAAAAATATATTCTGTGTATCCTTGTAGTCGAAAGAGATACTCTTAAACCTTCAATATTCATCTATGCACATCGACATTATTACCGTTCTGCCTGAATTGTTAAATAGTCCTTTTGAGCATTCCATCATGAAACGCGCACAGCAAAAGAAATTGCTAGAGGTGGAGCGGCATAATTTACGAGATTTTGGTTTGGGCAAACACCGACAAGTTGATGATTACCAGTATGGCGGCGGTGCAGGTATGGTGATGATGGTTGAGCCAATGTCCAAGTGTATAGAGCAACTGCAAAGCCAACGCAAATACGATGAAATAATTTACATGACGCCCGACGGTCAACGTTTTAATCAAGGCATCGCCAATCGTCTATCACTCAAAGAAAACTTGCTATTGATCTGTGGACATTATAAAGGTCTGGACGAGCGCATTCGAGAACGCTATATCACCATAGATATTTCTATCGGTGATTATGTACTTTCTGGAGGTGAGTTGGCAGCGGCAGTTGTGGTAGATGCTATTGGACGCTTGCTGCCTGGCGTACTAAATGATGAGACCTCAGCCCTGTTCGATTCTTTTCAAGACGATTTGCTCGCACCGCCTGTTTATACTCGCCCTTCTGACTACAGAGGCTGGAAAGTACCTGACATTTTGCTATCTGGCAACGATGGTGCAATCGAAGAATGGCGTTATGAGCAATCTTTAAAGCGGACAATAGAAAGGCGTCCTGATTTACTAGAGGATTAAGAACTGTTTAGTTAACTTTGTGTCCAACTACTTAAGTGCCTGGATAAAATTAAGTAAACTTGACAGCATTGCGCTTGCAGCGCTCGCTGCCGAGTTGGTAGTCTTGGAGGGCAGACAGGATATAAAACATTGTTTTACAATATTTTATGTCCTGTCTGCCTTCCAAACCTCCTGTGCGCGCTGAGCCGAACTGTGTCCACCTCAGGTGTGAGACGACGGCGCGCTAAACGTAATTCAAAATTGTCTGACTACTTATTCATTCGATGAAAAAATTATTACTCTTTATCGGTCTTCCCATTGCTGCCTTAGCTGTAGTATTTTTTGCTGGTCCAACCACAGAATTTGAAGCAATTGACAATCAGCCAAGGAGGCTGAAAACAAGTTTGGAAGGAGTGGAACAATACGTCGCAGAGCAGGAATCGAAAGTGCCAAACATCAAGCCAGACAACGAATCTGAAATCGTCTGGTTGGATTCAATGCGAAAAACGGAATATGCGATTGTTTATTTGCATGGCTATTCTGCCAGTAAAGGAGAAGGAGAACCCATTCATCGGAATATTGCGAAAAAATATAGTTGTAATTTGTATTTGCCTAGGCTCTTTCAACACGGTTTGGACAACGAAGATGCCTTTTTAAAATTGACTCCAAAAGGATTGGTAGAATCTGCAAAAGAGGCAATTGCAGTTGGCAAAGAAATCGGAGAAAAGGTCATTTTGATGTCCACTTCTACGGGCAGTACGCTTTCCATTTTTTTGGCGACCGAAGACCCTAGCATTCACAGTTTAGTGATGATGGCACCAAACATTGAATTGGCAGACCCTACTTCTCACTTAATCAATGAACCTTGGGGCAAGCAGTTGATGCGTACCATTGTCGGTAGTGATTATAGGACTTGGGAAGCTCCAGAAGCCGCACTGCAATACTGGACCACCAAAAATCGAATTGAAGGTTTGATCGCGCTGCGCACTTTGATGGATAAGAGCATGACGGAAGAAATTTTCTCGAAAATTGATATTCCAACGCTTATTTTGGCATATTATAAAAGCGAAGAAGAGCAAGATGATGTAGTTTCTGTTTCTGCTATGGAAGATTTTTTAACGAAAATCAAAACACCTGAGGATCAGAAAGCAATGGTTAAAGTAGCGAATGCAGGTACGCATCCTTTAGGTTCCAAATACATGAATGAAAACTGGGAGGATGTGGAGCGAGCAATTGATGATTTTTTGAGTGAATTGCTTTAAACATTTAGATAATTCATTAGGCTATCGTAGCGTTCTTGAAGCGTTTCTAAATAATCACTTTCGTTGTAAGAAGCCTTAATAGTGTAATCAAAACGACTAAAAGTAGCAATGATATTTTGGATGTATCGCGCATTAATCTTAATCGTCACTTCTACTTTTGTGGAATAAGCATCTGTGGTAATGAAAGAACTCATAATGAGAGAGCCTTCCGACTCTACAATGCGAGCTATTTCGGATAGGGAATAGTCGTGTTTATTGGTTTCGAGTACTAAAATCGTACCTTGTTCTCTAAAAGAAAGCATTTGCGCAAAATACTGTAGCAAATCTTCTAGTGCAACTAGACCCACATAATTATCATCGGCATCTACTACTGGAATAACGGTCAGTTCTCCTTCCGCCATCTTCCGCATCACTTCATAAATATGGTCTGTATTGCGCACAAAAGGACGATAGAGCGATAAACTGTAGGAACCAATTGCTTCCTCCACATCGTATTCTAGTATGTCATCTTCTGAAACCAAACCCAATAACTGCAAATTATTCACAATGGGAAGATGACGAATGTAAAAGTCTCCCATTATACTTAACGCCTCCTCTCCTGTATCGGAGGTTCTTAAAGGAACGATAGTGTTGGATACGAGCTGCTCTGCGATCATGGATATGTGTAGTTACCTTAAAATATGTGAGATTTGTGTCTAATCGAAAACACTTCAGGGCATCATCTGTTGCGTTTCTAAATGTTAATTAGAAGTCAAATTACAAGAAGTTTCTTGAACAGAACTTAATCATAGTCCTTATGCGTAAGGCGCAATAAGAGTAGAAGAGAATATACTTGCTTATCCGAGATGGAGTATAAAAAGTTGTAACTGATGTTACGCAAAACACCAAATTGCAAATGGAACAAAGTGCCACTTGTTTACAAATCGTCGGGTGTCAAAGCCACTCTAATTCAAAACACGCCAATCTCAGAGATCAGCGAATAGCATAGACTAAGGTATTACTTGCGTAACATGAGGTTATAAGGTATTTCTACACCTGCGTATTCCATCATTGGGAAATAAGACTAGAATACCTAGTTTGTCTCAATTTGTAAGAAAAGTTTAACTTTTTACATACGACTTTTTATATATTTGAGTTGTATTAGATACTGTCGTGTAGTTACCAAAGAGTCTATTCCTTTCCCAGTTTTTCTAAGCGTACACACTTCACGCTCCAACTATTTTTAATTAAAAGCAAAAGGAGTATGGAGCGAAGGCAAATTTTTCATCTATTCCTATTAATTTGGTCAGTTTAGTATAGGTTTTATATATATTTGTTTTTTAACGAATATTTATATAGTTTTGAGCGTTTATGAGAACGTAAGATTACAATTAATTCTGATTGAGAAAAATATGAACAGGCTTAGGTGACTTCATTTTAATCTATTCTTAAAAGTCATTAGCCCTCTTATTAATTTCAGTTCTGAATATCTACGACGACGTTTCTTTACTAGCTGACGTAGCAGCTAAAGAAAAATAAGAATTAAGCATACTATTTTAATTTTTTGAGATTATTTAAAATTCAAAGTTTATGAGAAAACAAAAAAATGAAACTGTTTCCCTAACTCAGGGTTTGCACGATGTCCAATTGGACTATGCAGAATTGAGGAAAGCGGTACTCGTTTTGCGTGCCGTCAATCACAAATTGAGACAACGCATTATTGACCTGCTAGAGGAAAATAATCAAATGACAGTGACGGATATCTATGTCAAATTGCGATTGGAACAATCTGTTGCTTCTCAGCATTTAGCGATCTTGCGTAGAGCAGGTGTAGTAAGAACTGATCGCCAAGGTAAGTTCATCTACTACGCATTGGACAAAGAACGGCTTGCACAAATTTCTACTTTAGTAGAAGAACTAGCCATTTAATTGTTTTGATGATTGAAGATTCATTTTACTAGAGCTACTACATATTACGCCAAAGTAAGTCCATGAACAAACATCATCAAATGATTAAAAGATAAAATGCCTTTCGTACAGCTTTTGTACAAAAGGCATTTTCTGTTTTGGGAGATTTTCTGGTGCGACTGGTCCGAATTACTTACCTATATTTTCCATGCTGAAACTATTGTCATTGCTGCCATCTAAATAGGTAGTTGTTTAAAGCTTTTACCACTAGGAAGGATTTTTAGAGAAAAACACAAGCTAGAGGAGGCTATTGATAACACTAATCAAAATGAATCTTAGGAACAACGATAGATCGCTTCACCTTGAATTGGTATAGAAAATAAATCACTCTTGTTAGTAAATTCCAGAATAAATAGACAACTAGAAAGATTAGCCTTTTGAGGAAAGATAAAGCTACTTCATTTTCTTTCCAAGTATTTGGTACTTCATAATCCATTTCTTCTAACTCCTTCACCACTTGCTTATATCGCCAGTCTAAAAACCATCGCAAATCTTTTGGCATGGTCATCTGCTTACTCACGTGTACTCGTTTTTCTAGCCCTTTTGGCACAAATTTAGCGACACCTAGGTCCGTACAAATCCTATCTAAAAAGGCTTGTGGATTATCCTGCAAATCATCGTAAAAATAGACGAGCACTTGTTCTTTCGGAAAATATTGGAGCCATCGTCTCAGCACTTTGGCGTAGTTGGTACGTTCAAAATTGCCGCGGCTAGCGACCTGTAAAACGAGTTTAAAAAGATCTTTTTTTTCTAGTGATCGTTGGTTGAAACTGGAAGTGTGCATGCGGGCTTGTGACCATGCGCGCTCTGTAGGATTGCGAAGTAGAACAAGGAGTTGGGCTTCGGGCATCAGTGAATGGACGAAGCGAATACACTTTTCGGGCATGTGAAAATAGTTGGGTGATTTTTCACCGAGCATTTTATCCTTGGCTTCTACCACATTAAAAAGTGCAAAATAGAGATCGGGCTGAAGGAGCGAACGATTGAAAAAATGAACTTCTTCGGGATAAGGAGGAATGTAGATATTAGGATGTTCTAGCAGCATTTTGCGCAGCCATGTTGTTCCTCCCTTTTGCGTGCCAATGATGAGGAAATTGGGTTTTGGGATGCTTTTGTCTAGTGCTATTGTCAAGGTTTGAGTAGTTGAATATTGTGTGGACTTTATGTTGGTGTTGGAGTAGTAGAAAAAGCAGAAAAAGATTTTTTCTTAAGCCATTTCCATTCTAGCGGCAGTCAAAAGTGATTCAAACATGACTTTCCCATCTGTATTGCCTAGAATAGCTTCCGATGCACGCTCTGGGTGCGGCATCATTCCAAATACATTACGGTTTTCATTACAGATACCCGCGATATTCAGCAAAGAACCATTTGGATTAGCGGCTTCGTTCACTGTTCCATCCATGTTACAATATTTGAATAAAATTTGGTCGTTTTCTGCGATTTTCTGGATGGTTTTTTGGTCGGCGTAATAGCGTCCTTCTGCGTGCGCAATCGGAATTTTTAGCGGAACATTAAGCGGCAAGGTCGCAGTAATAGGAGCATTATTGGTTTGAGGGGATAAGTGAATATTTTTGCAAATAAATTTCTGTTTTTCATTTCGCAAAAGTGCACCTGGAAGCAATTGAGCCTCACAAAGTATTTGGAAACCATTGCAAATACCCCAGACGTAGCCACCCTCTTTTGCGAATTTAACGACGGCTTGCATGATGGGCGAAAAGCGAGCAATTGCACCTGCCCTTAAGTAATCGCCGTAAGAAAAACCACCAGGCACGATGATACAATCTCCTTTATCAAAGCCATTCAAATTAGTTTCTTTGTGCCATAACTTCACCACTTTTTGCTCCAGCACTTTTCGGAGCACGTACATCATGTCGTCATCACAATTCGAGCCAGGAAAAACAATTACACCAAATTTCATTCATTTTATTTTTAATCATACAAAACTTCCTTTCCGCAATCTTTCTCCCGCTCTCCCGATTCATTTCAACCAATAAGGATTCAATTGCCAAGCTAAAATCCCAATTAAAAGAAGGAAGTGTATCAATTCACGGCTGGTTCTTCCGACATTGGCTAGGAGTAATCCCAACAATATTCCAATAGGAATAATTAGCATTGCAATATGGGATAGGCTCACATTGGCTTGAAAGAATAAAGCAAGCGGACTGATGATAGCGGCAATGTATAGAACACCAATTTTTTTTTGAAACTGAATGTTTTGCTTTTGTACAATGCTGCCATACCCAAATAACACCAGCAGAACTAGCAAAGCAAGGATGAAGAAGGCCACAAGATCGTGATTAGATTCTAGTGGTGCAAAATTGAGAATAGCGAAGTTATCAGCAAACTGATGCTGCCAAAAAAAAATCAGATGGTCGTACCAGAAGTAAATCGTGGCAGTGAGGAAATACACAGCAAAAGTTCCCGTTAAAGCTGCTAAAAATTCTGATATTCTGAATGCTCTTAAAGACCCTAATCCGAAAATAGCTAAAAGCAGCAAAAAAACGTAAGGGAAATAGAATAAACTAGCAAGCCCTATCCAGAATCCAAGATTGAAAATCTTGCCCGAAGCCAAAGGATTTCGGTAAGTACTCATAAGTTGTTCAATTGCAATGAGCACAAAGGTATTGGCTACTAGAATAGGAAAGATGCTAAAAAAAGATGGAATGGCACTCGCAAGTAGCAAATACATAGCACCAGGCAGCAGCAAATATTCACTCACCAAACGATGCTTGCGTACGATAAGACTGATATAAACAGCTTGAACAAAGAGCAACCCAAATTCAACGATTCTATATTCCCAAGTATTAAGTCCAGCAAGAACATTGAGAATAAAGTCAGCAAGCGGTGTAGTAGATACAGCTGCGTCATCTGCTTCTGGAGTTAAAAGAAAAGCACTTCCTCTGGCGAGAAGCAGATAAATCAAAAATATTAAGCTATTGAGAATTTGATTCGTTCTGAAAAAGGATAGCAAAGCGTATTTTATTCTGTTTTTTTGCAAAACTTTTGCTCAATCGCAAATAACGGTAGATTTATTTACAATTTAGTCCTCCAGCGGTATATCTTCGTTGATATTTTCAGAATTTGGTCATAAAAGAAAGCCTTATAAGTTTCAATAATTATTGAAACTTTATATTCTACGCAGTTGTATTATTGAGGTATTCAATGCTATATATGCTGTCATTACTAAATACTGACCACTATGCAGAAAACATTATCCATGCCTCGATCTCTAGATAGTATTAAAGCTCCTATCAAAGAAGAACTAAAAATTTTCGAGCAGTATTTTCGGGATTCAATGAAGAGTAAAGTAGCTTTACTGGATCGCATTATGTACTACATTGCGCGTCGCAAAGGAAAGCAAGTACGCCCCATCTTTGTGCTTTTGAGTGCCAAGACTTGCGGTGAAATCAATAGCAATACTTATGTGGGGGCAGCTATGGTGGAACTGCTTCATACGGCGACCTTGGTTCACGATGACGTGGTGGATGACTCCAACAAAAGGCGAGGTTTTTTTTCGATTAACGCCCTTTGGAAAAATAAAATCGCGGTTCTGGTAGGAGACTATTTATTTTCTCGCGGACTTTTGGTGGCACTAAAACACAAGCAATTTAAGTCTTTAGAAATCATGTCAGAAGCAGTGCAAGCGATGAGCGAAGGTGAGTTGCTACAAATGGAAAAGGCACGTCGTCTGGACATTAAAGAGGATGTATATTATGAAGTGATTCGTGGAAAAACAGCTTCCTTAATTGCTTCTTCTTGTGCTTCGGGTGCAGCCTCTGCCACTGACGATGAAGCGACCATACGGCTGATGCACCAGTTTGGTGAAAAAATCGGTATGGCATTTCAAATTCGGGATGATTTATTGGACTATGGCACGGACGATATCGGCAAACCGAAAGGAATAGACATCAAAGAGAAGAAGATGACTTTGCCATTGATTTATGCACTAGAAAAAGCCTCTCGTGCTGAAAAAAGGCGCATCATCAATACTATCAAAAGGCACAACACAAATAAGAAAAAGGTTAAAGAAGTCATTGAATTTGTGTTAGAGAGTGGTGGCATTGAATACAGCAAAAAGGTGATGTATGATTATAAAAAACAAGCTTTCCACTTATTACACCAATTGCCTTTCTCTCCTGCAAGAGAAGCTTTAGAAGACTTGGTCAATTTTGTAGTTGATCGAAAAAAATAAATGATTGACAGATGCTCGAAAATAGTACAGTGTAAATTAAGTTTATTTGTATTTTAAATAGGAGAGTTTGAGGGAGAAAAAAGGGTTTTATAAAAACCCTTTTTTCTCCTTTACCCCTTGTTCGCCGCTGTCGAAGACGTCGGCAGATAGGTCTTTTGAAGTTCAAAATTCTAAGGAATTTCTCGCTTCTCAAAATTAAAATAAACTTAGTTTACAGTGTAATAGTAGTATGCTACATAAAAAATATTCACATTTTACCATACTACATGATTTCATAGGTGTACTCTTATTTGTTAGTTAAGTGGGTCAATAGTACGTGTAATTTTTGAACCACAAAGGACATAGAGAACATAGAGTGTTGATGTTTAAAGAGTTGTATTTTTGCTGTTCATCTTATAATCTTTTGACCATCAATTACTTGTAAATTTAATACGGACTATTGTTGAATCTAGTCTGTCAGAAATCATTGCGATCAAGATTTCTTCTTAGCCAATAGGAACGATACACTTTCCAAGGTGTGTCGCTCCTTTTTTTTTGAGATTTTCTAATCTGTCCATATTCATAAATTAAGAGTAATCTACAGATAGAAAAAAAGGTGAAAAATGAACCCTAAGGCATATAATTTATTTCCTACATAAACAAATCAGTTCAAACTGATATTTCTATGATGTCAATAGCTAAGGGTTTATTGCTACAATTCTGAAATCAACATCGTCTTCGCCTATACCGCCTATTCAAAGTTGCCTTAGTACACTGTAAAATAAGTTTCTTTGCATTTTAGATGGGGGAGTTTGAGGGAGAAAAAAGGTTTTTAGGAAAACCCTTTTTTCTCCCTCATCCCTTGTTTGCCGCCGTCTTCGACGGCGGTAGAGGGGTTTTTTGAAGCTCGAAATTCTAAGGAA
>JBCCRX010000104.1:0-17040 GCA_039201015.1 Bacteroidota bacterium
AGTATTTGGGATCACAGTGGACGGGTCCACCGAAGCCCAAGAACTAAAAACATTAAAAGGAGGTTGAAAAGTAAAATAGTGCCCTCCTTCGCTTTCGCTTCGCTCAAGCTTCGGAGGGCGTAGGTGGAGCCGGAGGGACTAGAACCTGCCCTTCAAAAGCCCGATAACTAGGGACGTTCCAACTACTTCGGAAATTTCGCTCACCGAATAGGTGACTTTTCAATAATATTCAATCAAAACTATGGAAAAACCCCAGTTTTTCTAAGGTTTATCTGTAATGGTCTTTGAATTTAATTTGATACTTTTTACTTCTCCAGATTTACTTTCAAATACTTTCCATTTTTGTTTAGGTTAAAATCCCTATAAGTTGGGATTGATAGCGATGAGTTTTTAAGATTTTTTTGGATAAAACTAAATTAACTATGAAAAGAGCATTTCTCCTTTTGTCAACATTCTTATTTATGATTGGAACATTTTATGGCCAAAAGAATGTTAATCTCACTATTAAACAAAACGCTGAAACAGGGAAGGTGATTTCAGGACTGCCAACTAGCCTAGCTCCTGGTGACACGCTTAAATTTCAGTTGTATTTTGACCCGTCCTATAAGACCAAGGAAGTAACAAAGCTTCTCGACAATCATTTTATTACCTACGAAAAGATTGGAAAACTCATTAAAACTAATAAAAAAGGAATTCTTTTTCTTAAAGACAATAAGGGAAAGATTAGGGATTACGTTTATTTTGATAAAAGTGGTTATCAAAACAATACTGCATCTTATACTAGAATTCCTAATCACAAAGGATTTCAGGTCCATCCAGAGATTAATGGTAAACGATTTTCAATTGGCACACAAGCAATATCTAGTTCTATTGTAATTTCAGAACTAATAATTGACCCTGTGTCTGCGAACATAGATTCCAATGGTTCTAACGGCCTCGAGGTCGATGACCAGATGGTTGAATTGCTTAATCTTGGGACATCTACCCTAAATATCAGTAACTGGGAAATTTTGATAAATGGGGTTAATAAACATAAAATTGCCGCAGGAACTAATCTAAAACCGAGCGAAGCAAAATCAATAATTAAAAACTTTGATTTTTCAAGATATCAATCTGCAGTTAAAATCTCGTTATTGGATAATAATAAAAATATTGTCGATGAAGTGAACGTTCGTCTTCCTTTAAATAAAACCTATAAGGATAAAAGGTCTTTGACAAGAACATTTAAAAACGGTAATATAATATTCGATACATATGATAATGCCGGAACGACTATTGCGGCAGATGAAAAGTTTACTAAAGACAAATCCAGTATTCAAAACCTTTCAGGGCACTTAACTCCTGACGATGTTTTGATTAATGAAGTGTTCATAAATCCTGTGATAGATCTAAACGGCGATAAGGTTGTAGATTCAAATGACAGCTATATTGAGATAGCAAATTATTCTGTGAATGAACAACAATTAGATGGTTGGAAGTTGTATAACGGATCAAAACTTCTACACACTTTTAGTAATTCTAGATTAGAATCTGGAAAACTAAAAACGGTTTTCGCGGGCGGTGCTAGTTTACCAGCAATAAATGCCAATCCCGTTGGGTTAAGTTTTGATGAAAGTATGTTTTCTACGAAAGAATTGGACAGTATACAGAAAAGAATTAAGGAAGAGATAAATCGAATAATGGATTCAGCTAACGGAACATACTTTATCAGAAATAATGGTAGCGATTGGATTTTTGATTGGGAGAAGTATGATAGAAAAAGAGACGAACTTTTTTTTCCGGACAAGACAAATACTAATTATACTGCGTCAACAGTTCCCGATTTTACGACACTCTTTTCAAGAGAATACGAATTGAGAATCATTTATTATAACGCAAAGGGACAGATTATAAATGAGGATATCCAAAAATTACCTACGGTTGACTTAGCCACTCTACCTAATCCAGCTATGACTAATGTACAAACCAAGAATTTATTGAAGTCGTTCAATTCTATTGTAGTTGGGAATTATGGAGCAGAAGAATTGGTTTATGAATTGAGAATTATAAACCCATATCTAGATTATTTAAATAACAAGAGTATTACTGGTGTTCGGAAAAAGTCCTTTCAGCTGCTAAATGAAAAACCTTTAGATAACATAACAAAGAAGTACATAGAGCAAGTAAAGAATCGCAATAATGGCTTATCTGAATATGATATTGAACAACTAAAGATTGCAGTAAAAAGAGATTTAAAACTATATGAGTTAGAGGTGCATTCTACTTCCCAATTGAACAGTTGGTTGATAAAATGGTTGTGGTTTAATAAGGGAGAGCTCATGCTAAATCCATTTAACACGGCCAACCTTGATTTAGAATTGAAACCAATAACGAAAAAAATTAAAGAGCTTAAGACAAGAATATCTAAGTCTGAAGGTATTTATAATATTAGGATTGGAAATGATCCTGACAAATTTCATTTGTTTAAGGACCCAATAGATTTAGAAGATTATTTGAAGAAAGAAATTGCGTTAAAAAAGAAGATAAACGTAATTAAATCCCTTCAAAGTAGGGATCAATTGTTGTATCGTGGAAGAATGATGGTTTCTCCAAGTAAAACCAATATCAACACGCTAATGAGACATCATGATGCAGATAATGAATATGTGTCTTGGAAAGAGAATGATACAAAGGAAGTGACCGAAAACCAACGGTTGAATATTCTAGTAGAAAATGAGAAACCTTCCGTTTCTAATCTAATAACAACCTCTGAAACGAATATTGATACAAGTGAGACGCTTATTCAAGAAGATGCAGCTGCTTCTCAAGCTAACAATGGCATAGAATTGAAGGAAATAAAAACAAAGCAATATTTTTACAATAAAGACTTTGCTTATACATTACCAATTAGCCCTAAAAGGGATATATCACCTGATTTACAAACAACACCTATCCCCTATCAATCTCCTATTACAGCTCCATCTAATGTTTCTTACACTATAAAAGCTGGGGCTAAGGGTAGTGAAAAGGATGTTGTAACTGGCAAATATCGGAACAATAAACTTCATCGTGTAAGGCTAAAGGCTGGGCTTTTGTACAGTTTCCTAAGGTTACAGACTATAGATACAACGGGCATATCACCTACAAGAGAAACCAAGGATTATGGTATCGACGGAACTTTTGGTTTTCAAATCTATTTAAAACGTACCGATATTCGAAAGATAGGAGTGGAGTTTCGAAATGGTAGATCAGTAGCGCCCTTTTTATATTTAGGCTTTTCTATGAAAAACCTTCAAGACAATTTGTATACAGGAATTGGTTTTGAGCCTATTAGTGGGGTAAGTATAATGAGTGGTTTGCATCTTGGCCGGAGAAATGAAATAGAAGAAATAGATGATGAACTCGCAATTGTTGGTAAAGAATTGGGAGTTAACGCATTCGGTTCGATAGTGATAGATTTAAATGTGCTAACAAGGTTATTTGGTTTAACTACAGCCATACCATTTGATTGATGATTAAATTAGTTCTTCAGATTTCTCATGTCAGTGACTTTTCTCCTACAAGTTGGTGGGAAAAACAGATGAAAACTAGTTTGAAGCAATTGGGGATAGACGTGGAATTAAAGTATTATAGCTTGAGTAATGTAGGTTATGGATTGAATAGAAAAAAACTCCTGCAAATATCCAATAGCTCTGATTATCCAGTAAAAAAAGATGCAATATTAGAACGAAGTTGGTTTATTAACCTTCTAATTGTTTACACTTTCGAAAAGCCTAATTATGTGGGATTAATGTTTGACGATTTTGGGATTAGCAAAAGAGATGGCTGCGCTATTTTTATTGACCCTATTCGTAACAGATTTGATACCAATAAACGTCAAAAAGTATTTGCCCATGTGGCCATACATGAAATTGGTCATGCCCTTAATTTTTGTCATCCAGGTAAGTCAAGCTCCGATGATTCTGTGATGCTTCCAATTACTAGAGCTAAAGAAAAAAATAATTGGTTAAA
This sequence comes from Bacteroidota bacterium, assembly GCA_039201015.1. Lineage (GTDB taxonomy): Bacteria > Bacteroidota > Bacteroidia > Chitinophagales > Saprospiraceae > JAAUTG01. The sequence goes on from JBCCRX010000104.1 coordinate 3,991, forward strand.
GAGTAGTTGCTTTGAATACAGCAATTATCATAAAAGCTTTTTTTTAGAGGAAAAAGAGGAGCTATCAGTGCCAGGGACCGAGCTCCAATTTATTTGTCAATCTAAGGATAGCGAGTTAGATATAATTAAATAAGAATGGAACTGACCAAAACTGTTAAAGCCGCATTTGAAAATGCAAGGGAAAGAAGACGACACAAATATGAATTCGAAGAATTATCAGTCAGAGATAAGGGCAAAAATCCTGATGACGTATTAAAGGAAATGCAGACTTTGATTTCAAGATTTGGAATAAGTTCATCTATATTGAAGTCGGAAACTTATTTTGATTTGCAGGATTATATTCGGATGTTTCATTGTAACATTTCATGGTATACTCAGAAAATTAACAAAGTGACTAAAAAGAAGAACATATATTTTTGGATTGGCATCGCCCTACTTATCCTCATACCTCTCTTAGTTTTTGGACTTACAGGGTTAAATCAAGGTAAGATTACACCATCTTCAGTGGGAGCTATAATCACATTGTTTTTGACTATAATACTAGCGCTCTACAAGGCCTCCGCTATTTGGTTGGAATCCAAAAGATATGAGGGCTTATTTTGGCAAGCATCTTCCAATCTAAAAAATAGATTGTACTCGCTGGAGGATAAGTGGGAAGGAAAAATAAGAAAAACTAATATTGACAACTTTGTTGAAGAACTAAAACTGGAAATCCTTGAAGGAAGAAAGATTGTTCAAGAAGAAACACAAGCATTTTTTGAGAATTACACTACTCCAATTTTGGATGTTCCAGGAATTCTCAGCTCCACCAATGCACAAGCAATATCATTGCTTAATGCTTTTCAAGCGCCAAGTTTTAAAGGAAAATTGGAAGAAGAAAGTAAAAAGCTTAAAAATGAATTAAAGCTTTCAGATAATTTAAAGCAAATTGAGTTTCTAAAGAAAAAACAAAAGCTGCTAATTGCTGAAATAGAAAGACTAAGTAATTATCTGCAAAAGGAAACTGATCAAAACAAAATAGATAGTTTAATTGCGGAAAAGGAGGTTCTGGAAAGCGAGTTAAAAACCGGTGTTTATGAAATTATGGTAAAAAAGGCAGAAAAGGTATTATATGAATAAAGGAAGTAAAAGAAAGTAGACTTACAGATTCCCAAGCCTTAAATCAGTAATAACGGATAACTAATTATTATCAATGTCATTTGATTCTTCTCAACCCAATTTCAGGGAACTTTTAAGTTTAGTTGAAAGAGAACCAAACATTATGGTTCCTTTTATTGGGGCAGGATTAAGTCAATATGGATATCCGTCGGAAAGACTTCCTTCATGGAATAAACTCGTTGTAGAAGTATTTGAGTATGCTGTTAAAAGCAAGTATATTCTAGACGAAAAAGCCAAATTAATAGTTGAAGAATGTATAGGGAACAATGAGTTAATAAAAGCTCTTGACATTTTAAGCAGTGAAATGAAAGAGTCTCTTTTTATTGACTGTATCGAGAAACTCTTATCTACAAATTCCAAGGCGATACCACCAGCTATTCTTGAGTTGGCTTGTATCTCCTGGTCTCTAATTGTAACAACGAATTTGGATAGGTTTATTGAAAAGGCCTGGGCTCAAAATCAAGGAAATCCAATTGTGGTTCTGACTAATCGGGATACGGATGAATTGAGCAGAATAATTGTCGGTCCTAAAAAGACAAATGATCAAAGTGTTCTAGCAAAAATTCATGGCTCAATCGAGAGGTATGATTCTTGGATATTAACAACTCACCAATACAATTGGCTTTTGAACAATAATGAAGCCTATGTGCAATTGTTAAAAGTGCTATTCTTACGTACTGTATTGTTTTTGGGTTACGGATTGTACGACGATGATTTTGATCTCATTTTCCAACAACTTCGACACATTTTTCCAAAGGGGCTCGGTCGAAGTTTTGCCCTGGTTCCGTTAAATCGGGTAGATAACAAACTTCGTGAAAAGGCGAAACAATACGGCTTAAAACTAATATTTTACAATGTTGACTCTACAAAAAAGGATTTGCCTGATGGAGGCCATGGAGAGGTTTTAGATTTTTTAAGAATTGTTGTATCAAAATGGAAAGCAAAAGGAAAGGGTAATTCAAGCCAAAGAAGATTACTATATTTTCCACTGCTAGATTCTGGTTTTGTGGGCCGATCTACAGAATTGGAAATACTTTCCAATTCTTTTTTAGATGAAAAATCAGGGGTTCAAATCGTAGGTTTTGGTGGTGAAGGAAAAACATCATTTATTCAATACTACGTAGAAAAGAATTGGGACTTCTTAGAAAACTCTGGTTATGAAATGGTATTTGGTTTTTGCTTTTATAAACATGATGTTGGGAGGTTTGTAAATGATCTTTGTAAATTTTTAAACATTACTTCCCTAAATGACAGCCTTGAAAGCAAAGTCTTTAGTGCCTTAGAGGTTCTTAAAGAAAAAAAAATGATAGTAATATTGGATGGTCTTGAAGTTGTCCAAGATGAACTTGGAAAATTCAATAATAGACTCATTGAAAAGTTTGTCGAAACAGTGCTTTCAACCAATTGCTTTCTGATTATAACCTCAAGACTCTTATTGGACAGTTTTGATTTAGAAACTATTTTTTTGGGACCTCTTTCTGAAAAAGATACGAATGAATTTTTAAGTAATTGGAATGTAAAAAGCTCAGATCAAAGGCTTAAAAAATGGATTGCCAGAGAAGGAGGAAGACATGCCCTGTCGCTTAGAATAATTGCTTCTTTCTTAGCCCGAGACAAGAAGAAGGCCTTAAATGCTATAGAGAATTTAAGTTTAGAAGATATTCCGGATGAATCAAATCCTTTACTGGCAAACAAATCTTTGAGGTTACTACATTATTATGATGAATCCCTTGATTCCGTACAAGTAACATTTTTAAAGTGTTTCAGTTTATTTAAACGCTCTGTTTCTTTAGGCCTTATTTTGGAATGTTTCCCAAAGGCTTATTCAAAAAGTGAAGTTAACTTTCTTTTAAAAGGAATTGATTTAAGACCAATAATTAAAGAATTAATTGACACAAGGTTAATCATAATTGAATCAGGCGCTTATCTCACTGCCCATCCAAATGTTAAAGATTTCTATTCTCGGAAAACGTTGGATGAAAATTGCAAACAATTTCACCAAGAGGTTGCGAATTTCTTATTGCAATATTTACCTGAAAAACTTCCAGAATCATATGATGAAGTTTTGCAATATAGTGAAATATGTTTTCATGCTGCCAAAGCTGAAATGTGGAGTTTATTTCATGATATTTTTTACAGGAAGATTAACAGAGGTTATCTAAACTTTTTAGGTAATAATTTAGGGGCTTGGGAGGACTTTTTAGAATTGGGAAGTCTGGTCTTTCCTGATTCTAATTGGAAAAACGAACCAATAATATTTCCTGAATATTATAGAGCTACCATTTCTAGATGTAATAAGCATTTAGGCAGGTCCAAATTGGCAGCAAGAGAATATATTAGAACACTTGAGATATGTAGTAAAAATAGAAGTTCCGAAACGGCAAAATATGCTAATAATTTTCTCACTTTAACTATGTTAATGGGAAGGTTTGATTTAACCGATATATTAATTGAAATAAATTTGGGAACCTTACATTGGATAGAAACAGATTGGAAGTATCTATGGCAAGTTGAACACGGTTTTTTTCCAATAGGTAATTATGCAGCCCTTAGAGGGGATATTGAAATTGCTCAAGAATATATTTCATATGCGCTAAAAGCGTGGGATAATTATCCCAAGGAAAGGAAATGGATTTTTGATTTTGACAGGGTATATTCCTCAGACATAATTATAGCGGAAAATATTGGGAAAAGAAGAGAGGCCGAGATTTTAGCCTATGAAAACTTGAGTTTAGGTAAAAGAAATAACTGGCAAGAAACGATAGCAAGATCTAGGAGGTGTTTAGCAAGTATTTACTGCTTGGATTTTTATTTGTCAGGAGATAAAACCAAGTTACATATGGCAAAAGAGCATCTTGACAAAAGTCTTATCATTTGCAATAATCTTCACGCTCCCGCTATGCATTTAGAAGTATGGTTGGAAATTGTTAAATACGAACTTTTAATCCTTATTAAACTTGAAAAACGAGTTCTAATGAAAAGTGTTCATCTAAGATTAAAACAAGTTGAAACCACTATACAAAGAACCGGGCTTTATAAATTCCTTCCAGACCTTAAGGCCGGATATGCAATTTGGTTCTATTTAAATAAACAATTTGGTTTAGCTTTTGAACATTTTCAAGAGTCCTTGTCAATATGCATTAATAAAAATCTTTTACTCCCAATAGTAAGCCCGCTTAGTTTATTGTTTCTGCTTTTCGATATTGATGGGTTTGAAAAACCTGAAATTGCTTTCCCCACTAGCTTACTTCCTAAGCCCGAAAACCAGATTACAAAAAGACTTAATCAACTGGAGGTTAACAAGAAGGTTAGTCTCTTGTCTAATATGTTATAAGAATTAAATATTAATGTTAAAGCAAATTCGCTTTAATAACCTATTACTATCTTCAAAAAAAGATCGCGCATGAAAGTACCTGTAGTTATCCCATATTAGCAATGAATTGGGTTTTTGTCTTATCTCAATTTTATTTGTTAATGAATATTCTTTGACGGTCCTTAAAAAACTATTTAAGTGAATATTCTCTAACTTGGTAAAAAGTTGTGTGCTAAACCTAACATATACATTATTAGAATCTGTTATTCCATAGGCTGGCTTCACAACTTTAAATTGATCTTTTATGGATTGAATTGTTGAAAATTCTAATTCTTGAGTTTTTAGCGCGTTCAATACTTCAACATCTATCAAACCTAAGATTTCATAAACATCCAGCAAAAAGAAACTACCTCCTAATTTCGCCTGACGAACGCAGAATAGTCCAATGTATTGAGGTGGAACATCGTCAACCTCGTACATTTCGCTATGAAAATCTATGGCATAAGAACCTACTGAAGAGGCAGAATTTTCAATGGCTTTATCTGGTGTAACATTCCAAATCAAAGAATCATTATATTGTGGAAATACAGATCCTATCGATTTAATAAATTCAAGGTAATTATGAGAATCCGAGATATCCTCAAGATATACATAGCCGTTTTCAATCAACATATTTGCCAATTCGCCTCTATTTATTTTATTGAAATTCATAATTTTTAATAGATAATCCTGTTACTCCACGGAGTGTGCTTGGTAACTAAAAACTCAGAAAGAAACAAGGTGTTAATAGCCATCTTTTCAAAACAGTTTAGTGCATCTTTGGGACTTTCAACAATAGGTTCCCCTCTTAGATTAAATGATGTGTTCAGTAAAATACCGTGCCCGCTCATTTTCTTGTATTGTATCAGCAAATTATAGGCAAAATAATTGCTGTTCTTATTTACCACTTGTATTCTTGCAGTTCCATCAAAATGGGTAACTGCTCTTAATAAGTTTCTAAACTCTTTTTTGACCAAAACGGCCTCTAACATGAAATAAGAATTTTTAACCTCTTCAAAATATATGGAAACGTCTTCTTCCAAAACCATTGGGGCTAGAGGCCTAAAAGATTCTCGATTTTTTACTTTTAAGTTTATATAGTCTCTTGTATTTTCTGAAAAAGGGTTGGCTACTATGGATCTATTTCCTAAAGCTCTGGGGCCTATTTCTGACCTTCCATTAAAAAGAGCAATAATCTCACCTGAGGTTATCCTTGTTGCAATTTCTACAAATGAGTTCTCGGGTGTGCTGTAATGATAATTTGACTTTTTTAGAGCATTTTTTATTTCGGAATTATCATAAGATTTACCGGTATAAGCTAATTTGCCAATTTCGCTTTCTACTGGAATCAAATTACGTTTTCCTTGTTTGATAAAATTACCGTATAATGCTGCACCAATGGCTAGCCCATTATCACCAGCTGGTGGATAAATAAAAACATTATCAAAAGCGGCTTTATTTTTTAAAGTTCTATTTGCTGAACAGTTAAGAGCACATCCGCCACTGTAACTAAGATTTTTTGATTTGTACTTTCTAAACGCTAAGTCAGCTATGTTTAAAAGAGCTTCCTCGAAAATAGCTTGAGCAGCAAAAGCGATATTGGCCATAGTAATAAATTTATTCTCTGCCCTATTTAAGGTTATAGATAGCCAATCATAAATTCCATTGTAAGGGTTAAATTCAAAAGGTAGATCTTTGTGAATTCCAACAAATTTCTTCATTTCCTTTACTAACGAAGGATTGCCATAGGCAGCTAGTCCCATAGTTTTTCCCTCTCCTCTATTATCAAAACCAAGTGCTTCAGATACAATTTTGTAAAAGACTCCTAGGGAATTGGAATTTCTGTAGGTCCAGTTGCTAGATGAAAGGAATTTAGTACCTGATTGAATTGTTTCAATTCTTACATTTTGTATATCTGCTTTCCCGATAGATATGGTTTCCAAATGCTGCTTGTTAAGGTCAGTAAATACGGGTTCGCCGCAGCCGTCAGCGACTAAAAGAGTAGATTCTTTAAATGGAGATAAAAAGTAGCTACTACTGGCATGACAAAGATGATGATTAACTGTTTTTATCGGACCTATGTCAAGAAGATGGGTATTCTCAAGGTCAGAGTTGGCATATATTTCATCCACTTCAGAAATAGAGATTTTTGCATACTCCAAACAATAATTAATCGAAGCCATACAAGGCAGGGATTTCCACGTTGCATCGCCATGTTTGATTCTTTGAATTCTCTCATCTTCAATAGCAACTAAAAGTTTACCATCTTTTACCAAAGCTGCACTAAAATCATGATTGGAACCACCTATTCCTAGTATATACATAATAATTAGTTATCCGTTGTTCGGACGGCTAATTATAGGATATCAGATTACGTGGATGCTTTAGTTTAAGAATCTCAGAGGTCCTTTGATGGCTAACATGAGTATAAATTTCAGTTATTCTTATGGAGCTGTGTCCTAAGAGCTCTTGTATATATCTAATATTGATATTGGCCTCCAATAGTTGAGTGGCAAAAGTGTGCCTGAAAACATGCGGAGTTACCCCACGCTTAATCCCGGATTCTTGAGATATTTTTTTGATGAGATGACGAACCGATTGTTCGGAAATCCTATGGTTCAAACGATTGATAAAAAAGTAAGAGTTCCGGTTGATTTTTTCTTCAAATAAGTTGTAGTAGTCTTTTAAAGCAGTTATGGTCTCCTCATTAGTAATGGGAATTATTCTTTCTTTATTTCCTTTACCCAGGATTTTTATTGTGCTGAAATCGGAATGGATGTTTGACTTTTTTAAAAAGCAAAGTTCTGAGACACGAATACCTGTAGCAAACAACAACTCTACAATAGCTATATTTCTTATGATTAGTGTGTACTTCATTGAGCTCTTTGAAGCTTCTAACTTTTGTGATTGAAGTTGCTTGAGAATTGATGTAACCTCGTTTAATGACAATACCGAGGGAAGTGACTTTTGAACCCTTATATTCACTCTTATTTTGTCAAATGGATTTTCAGAAATACAATCTTCATAAAGCAGATGGCTATAAAATACCTTAAGGGTTGCAATTTTTCTTTTGACCGTTCTGGGGGCATATTTATTTATGTGAGCTAAATGTTTCTTGATGTGCTCTCGTTGAATTAGTCTAAAATCCTGAATATTAAATTCTTCTCTGATATACCTTTTGAATTGTTTGAGATCGGAATTGTAGGCTTCAATAGTCTTATCGCTTAATTTTTTTTCTGTTTTACAATGAGATAAAAAGTAGTCTAAATACATAATTTGGTTTTTTGGTTAAACCAATCAATGTAGAACTATTTTAAAATATCGGAAACTAGTGAAGGCTTGGATAAATATTCAAAATACGTGTAAAGACCAGAACCTAAACCTAGAACGGCACTGTTCATTGGTGTTCTGAGACTATTGATTTTATGACTCACCGAATAGGTAACTTCTATACTAAAAGGGTTTGAATAGCGGCAGGGTTCGAACCCTTGCCTTTGTGACCTCCGCAGGATTCTGGTGATTCAGAGAATACAGAGATTTTATAGGTTCTAAAATTACGTTACAAAATCTGTTGACGGAATTGTTGACCATCTATTTGATTGCAAATGGTATCATTTAGCTTTCAGTGATAAAGGTAAGAATTTCAAATTCTAGTGAACTCTTTAACCGTATCTTGTTTTAAGGTAAAACAGCTTGCTAAAGTTTCAAATACTTCCCTAATTTTCCAGAGGGCGTATTCGACTTCGAATTAAAAATCCTTCTATTCCCGAATACTATAAAACTGTCTTTGGCTCTTGATACAGCTACATTAAGCATGTTCGGCTTGTTGTCTCTATCAAAAAACATTGTGCCGACATCTCCCTCTCCATAGACGGACGAAAATATAATAATAGAACGCTCAGCACCTTGCAATGCATGTACAGTCCCTATTTTCATTGTAAATGTATCGAACCCTGCTTTTTGTAAAGCTGTAATCAAAGCCCTTTTTTGACCAACAAAGGGTGTAATTATACCAACTTCTTTTTCTATTACTTCTCTGTTTATAGATTCAATTTTTTCCCTATTCTCAACAAGAAAATCAACAATTGCCTTGACTTCATAGGTATTGAACCTGTTTTTGTTTTGTGTGGTTGAACTACCTTCTACATGAATAATATCCATGGCAGGAAATAAGGTATTGCTTGGTTTAGCACCTTTCATGGGAACCAATTGCCCATTATAGGCGAGAATGTTGCAATAACCAATAATTTCATCGTAACACCTTCTATGTTCTCGCAATAATAATCCTTTTTCCTCGGCATTGTTTTCCAAATAAGGTGTAGCAGTTTGGGCCATTTTCATAATACTTCCCTTTGATGCCAAAACACCTTCTGATTCATATTGATTCATTAAGGGTTCTACATCTCCATTTAGTAGACCATTTTTAGATAAATTTCCTTCGTCAATCTTCGAAGGAATATTCCATATGGGTTCAATTTGTTTGATGTCACCTACAACAATTGCTTCTTTTGCAAGACCAAAAATGGCGACCCCAACTTCAGGAGTAGTCTGTCCCGCTTCATCTACCATTAGAGTATCTACAAAGTTTAATAATGGAGGATTGGCCCAACTCTCATTCTCATCATCGTATTGCCAGAATGAGAAAAATTTTGGAGCCATATAAAAGGTGCTGACATAGCAAGGGGTTAACATAGACCTAATTTCCCAACGGTTCAATGTAGGGAAATAACCTTTACTATCTTTTTTATCATCCATGATAAAATTTGGAACTTCTGATAGCCATCTGGCTTCCCAGTAATGTATCGCTAATTGAAAAGCATGGTGTCTGAATTTAATATCTAGTTCATCATAAAAATAGCAAGGTGCTGACTGTTTTGTGTTGATTTTGTTCCACTCTAAACTCCATAATTCATCCTCAGTACATGGTGGAGTTCCCTTAATGCCGTTTGAATCACATAGTCTTTTCCATTGAGAAAGAACCATTTGCAGTTCTTCAATACTGTCAATTTGGGTATTGCAAAATTTAAGTGAATCATATTTTTTTCGATTCAGCTTTTGAGAAATAAGAATAGGACACTTTTTGAAAATCTTATCGATTTCTAATGCTCTTAACTTTAAACTAGATGGAAAACCGAGGAAGCACCCTATTTTTCTGAGAATAGGTTCTTTACTGTAATAGGTTATAATTAATTCTTCTGTATTCTTAAACCAATTTAAGTCCTCCTGCAATTTATTTTGGTCGGCCAGGTTATCTTTTAGATAATCATCTATATCATTAATGGAATCATATGATTTTATGAATTCTTTCCAGGTTTTTGAATAAGCGCTCCATTTAATAGAAAAGCTTTCCAATGTAGATTTAATATCCAGTATTTCCTTTTGCAAAACCTTTGCGCAGTTATTTATATTTGAAAAGCTCTGGTTTTTATACACTCCTATTTTTTCAAGAAAATACGGTTTTGCTCTTTCCAAATAATCAAGGTTTTCCAAAATTTGAAAAGTTCCAGAGCCATCCAATTTGATATAATTAATGCCCTCTAGTTCAGCAGGTGATTTTTTAGTTGAGGGTAAATAAGAGGCATATCCGCTAAAATCAGGCAACCACCGTCCGCTTAATTTTTGAAGGGAGCTTTCGGACTTGGAGAAGCTTTCATTAATGTTCTGTACCGCTTGATTGTTTGTAGAACATGCTAAAATTCTAGGGGCTTGGCCTCCTTTGATTGCAGCATTGACAATTTCATTGGCTACCACACTTTGCAATAAAGTAGTCTTCCCTGTTCCAGGAGGTCCATTGACCGCACATACAGTATTAGCTTCTGATGTGAGGTAGGTACTCAACGTCTTTCGTTGTGTTATTGATAATGGAAAACTGTCACCCATCTGTCCAAGATGAAGTGATACATTCTGCATATAAGCATTTACCTGAACAGGTTTTTTTGTTTTTTGGTTATCGGGCTGAATCAATTTCTTAAGTAGTGAAGGAACTTTTGCAGCCTCTATTAAATGGTGATATAGGTTGATGATTCCTGAAGCTGCTCCTCGTTCTTCATCAGGTGAAAAGAATATACTTTCTTGTTCAATTCGATAACCTTCTGAACTGAAAGCACTAAGTTCTTGCCTACTAACTTCTTTAAAGACTTTGGAGATATAATTTATATAATCATCCCAATTTTTTACGCTTACCTGACTTATACTAGCTGATTCATCTACAGTATCGACATCCCCTATAATAAAATCTGCAGTTTTTCCAGCAGAAGGAGTTAGATAAGGCCTGGGTATTATAGGAAATAACTCTTCAGGAATAGATAATTCTCCCTTTTTGCTTAGTACACCTTGAATCCATATAGGATATGCGGGCTTGCTCGATTTGGAATGTGATAAATAATCTGGTTTGGGAACAGCCGTAAAAAGGCTAAAAAGAATATTAATACTTTTTAGTTGTACCCATTTACTATCTGAAGGGCTTTTTACCCCCTTCTTTTTATTGTATTTAGCTTCTTCATGTTCAAACAGAGCTTCTGTTTGTGGAAGCGGAAAAACACCAGACTCAAAGTCTATATTTTTAACGACGAAATATTTTTCTTTTTCAAAATTGACCTGTTTTCGTTGAGCATCAGTTAAGCTATTTTTCCAATAATTCAGCCATTTTTTATGCATAATAAGATTTGGAATCTATTGTTTTAAAAGCAAATAAAAATAATTATTATAAAAACAGATTCATAATGACTAGTTAGTAAAGCACTCATTTGACAATAAATATGTATAGTCACTTAGTCCCACTCCCTTCCATTTTAAGCTTCCCATAGTTTTTTAATTCACTTACCGAGCCCTCGCTATCACACTTTTTAGACAGCAAAACACCAACATTCAGAAGTTGACCAGACTGCATAAAGCCAGTCGCACACTCCTTTTTTATAAGTCTTTGCTCAATCCTGAATATTGAAAACGTGTAGCATCAAAAAAGGTAACAACGAAGGCTCTATGGGAAGTAAATCAAAATATAAAACCATGAAATCATCTCAAAATATCCAAAAAGGGAGTGGAACTAAAAAAATCAAAAAGGAAAACACTCAGGATATAATAAGTAAATCAATTTTTTAATCATTTAAATCTATAATTATGAGTACTATCAAAAATCATGTACAGTTAATCGGAAATGTTGGTATAGAACCAACTATCACAAACCTAGAAAACGGAAAGAAAGTAGTCCGTTTATCCTTGGCGACTAATGAGAATTACAAGGACAGCAACGGAGAAAAGCAGACCGATACCAATTGGCACACGGTTATAGCCTGGGGAAAGGTTGCGGAAATCATCGAAAAATATGTTACCAAAGGCAAAGAGATTGGTATTTCGGGAAAACTCAAAACACGTTCGTATGAAGCCCAAGATGGAAACCAACGCTATGTGACCGAGGTAGAAGCAAACGAAATCTTGCTTTTAGGAAGTAAGTAAACATTAAAATTAAAGAGGGCATCCCTGTGGAAAGTGTTGCCCTCTTTTTCATCATTCACTTCATAAGAAAACAATGAGAGGCAAAGTTAACGAAATAAGTATCAGTTATAAAGAACGAATCAATTTATCCCATTCACCAAATATCAATAGTTCAATAGATGCTGCAGAAGTATTATATGAACAATGGGATAAAAACAATATCGAATTACACGAAAGTTTTAAGGTATTATTATTGAACAATTCCAATAAGGTGAAGGGGGTTTACGAACTGTCCAAAGGGGGAATGACAGGAACGTTGGTAGATATGCGAATATTGTTTGCAACAGTTTTAAAATCCTTATCCGTTGGTATCATTTTAGCCCACAATCATCCTTCTGGAAAATTACAGGCAAGTAATTCAGATATCGAACTCACTAAGAAAATAAAAAATGCAGCAGAGCTGTTTGATATAAAAGTTTTGGACCATTTAATCATTGTACCAGATGGAAACTACTATAGTTTTGCCGATAATGATATTATTTGAAGGTAATTGACTTGAATTACCTATGGTCGGGTTTCGTTAAATTTCTTAGATTTAAGAGGTCGGAACCCGACAATTTTTATGTGTGATTATCCTATTTTGATTTGACTTTCCTGATAATCGCACCCATCGAAAATTACAGTTAAAAGCAACTGACCTTTCGACAAGCTCAAGACAGGCTTTTTAGGTCTGGTTGTTTGGAATTTTGTTCGCTTTGGGCGAACGAAATGGAAAAGCAAGAGGGTAACACGCTATGCGATGTTTCAGCAAGCCCCTTGTTTTTAAATATCTGTAATACAGTTATTTAAAAATTTATTTCAACCGAAAGAATATTTAATGCATTGGCTTTTAGCGTAAAAAGATGTTCAGCCTAGAAAAACCAATGAATTTTTAGAGTAAAAATGGATAACGGATACGAAAAAGAACAATTTACCACCATCAGTTTTAAAAGCTCGATAGCCAAAAAGTTTAGGGCGTTCAGCAAGAAAATGGGAACATCCAATTCAATGACCTTATTGATGATGTTGGACTTTTTTGAAACCAATAATGTTTCTCCAAAAGAGTC